>JADBON010000070.1:0-6017 GCA_015656305.1 Alistipes sp. | reverse complement strand
GCAGAATTTGGAGAAGATGGAGTGGAGGATGTCGTCGGAGGTGATGTCGCCTGTGATCTCGCCTAAATGGTGCAAGGTCTGGCGGATATCCTCACTTAACAAATCCGAAGGTAGATTATTCTCCATCGCCATAGTCGCCATTTGTAGGCTCTCCGAGGCTTTCTCCAATGCGGCGTAGTGGCGCATATTAGTGACAACAACAGAGCTGCTATTGACGCTACTTGTGTCAACGCACTCGCCAAGAAGGGTGCGCAGCGCATCGATGCCAATATTATATTTAGCAGAAATACACAATGGGGTTTTAGCTGTATCTTTGGTTGATGTAGCCTTATCTATCTTATTGATAATCTGAATATACTTCTGGTGGAGAAGTGTGACGATATTCTCAAATACAGGATTGTCGGCTGCTGCTATATGGAGGATAATTTGTGCGTTTTCCATTGCGCGATAAGTGCGGTCGATACCCATCTGCTCAAGTTTGTCGTCCGTATTACGCAGACCTGCGGTGTCAATAAAACGATAGCGGATTCCGTTGATAGTCGTGGTGGCCTCGATGGTATCACGCGTTGTGCCAGCAATATCCGAAACCATAGCCCTATCGTCCTCGATAAGAGAGTTTAGAAGGGTGCTTTTACCGACATTAGGCTCTCCGACAATTGCCACAGTAACACCATTTTTAAGAACGTTACCTAAAGCAAAAGATGACTTTAGTTGCGCAACCTCCAATGCGATGCTATTTAACATTTTGCGTAGCTCATCGCGGTTAGCAAACTCGACATCCTCCTCCGAAAAATCGAGCTCCAATTCGAGAAGTGAGCATAGGCGGAGGAGTGACTCGCGCATCGCAGCCAAACGCTCGGAATAGGAGCCGCGCATCTGTGTCGTTGCAACGTTGTGTGACCAGCGGGAGTCGGCGGCGATGATATCTGCTACGGCCTCGGCGCGACTGAGGTCCATCTTACCAGCAAGGAATGCGCGACGTGTGAACTCGCCAGGTGTTGCCATCATAGCCCCGCGCTCTATGCAAAGGCGTAGAAACTCCGATACGATAAACTCCGAGCCGTGCAGCGACACCTCGACGCTATCCTCGCCCGTATATGAATGTGGGGCGCGGAATAGCGATACGATAACATCGTCCAAAGGCTCGCCACTATCGTAGACGATATCTCCATAGTGGAGTGTATATCCCTTTACATCAGAGAGTTTTGTGCGACCGCGGAATATGCTGTCAACAATTTTAATAGCCTCAGGGCCACTAATGCGCACAACGACAACCGCGCCTCCTGAAGCTGTGGCAGGGGCGATAATCGTGCTATCGGTATCGAAATGATGTAGTGCCATAAAACTATTACTACTGTGCGCTAACACGCAATCGCTGACCTATGCGCAGAGCATCCGCATTCTTCAGATTATTCCACTGCATAAGCTGCTTAATTGTGCGGCCATATTTGCGTGCAATACCACCGAGGGTATCGCCCTTCTTGACGGTATAATATGTTGCTGGAGGTGCCTGATGACGCTTCTTCTCGAGGTTTGCCTCGATGGCATACTCCTTCAAATATGTGCTATCCTTGCCAAGAATCACCTCTTCGTTGAGCAGATAATCTGTGACACGCTCCGCAGGCAAGGTAAGAGGGTAGCTCTTTGTAGTTGCGGGGATGATATCGAGCGTATACTCAGGGTTAAGCATCTTCAATAGCTCGAGGCTAACGTCGATAGTTGACGATACCTGCTCAAGATGTAATGGCTTGTTAATCATTATGGTATCCACAATCAACGGAAGTGATGGTGTAGGATACTCCACGCCGTGAGCCTTATGGTAAGCATAGGCATACGTAGCACCCATATAGAGTGGTACATAATTGCGAGTCTCGCGTGGCAGATGCTCATACACATCCCAGAACGAACCGCGATAGCTGGATGGCGTACCTCCAGCGCGGATGATAGCCTTGTTTACATTACCTGGACCACAGTTATATGATGCGATAGCCAAAGTCCAGTCGCCATACTGCTCATACATTGTCTTGAGATACTTACACGCTGCACGTGTGGCAAGGCGAGGGTTGCAACGCTCGTCAACCAACGAGTTAATCTCCAAGCCGAGGCTGCGACCTGTCGATGTTATAAACTGCCAAAGTCCCTTTGCTCCAGCGCGTGACGTGGCCAATGGGTTTAGTCCAGACTCCACAACCGCAAGGGTGCGCAACTCTACGGGAATACCAGCGTTGATAAGCTCCTCCTCAATCATTGGGAAATAGAAGTAGGCATAGCCCATAATCGAGGCGTAGTTTGGAGATATGAAGCGCTCGATAGCGGTACGTACCTCGGAGTTATACTCAAGAGGAATAGGCGACATAAGTGCCTCAAGTCTTGCTACATATATCGAGTCTATATTGCTTGTATTCAATGTGGTATCTATACGTTCGCAAGCCATAACAAAGTCGTTGAAATAACGCTCGTATGCCTCCTTTGTAGTTGTCGCACGCCACATCGCAACAACAGAATCAATCTGCTGGAGGGTGTTGACGCGGGGAGCCTTCTCCCTCTTTACCTCCTCGAACGCGAGTGGAGTGTATGTCGTATCTGCAAGAAGACTATCTTGCTGAGCCTTAATCTCCTCGGGTGAGGTGTACTGCTTGCGTGCGCGGCGATTAGGGCGCTGCAACGAGCATTCGGCAAAGAGATTAGTAGAGATTATTACGCTCAAAAAGAGCATAATAATAGAGCGTATAGATAGTGATTTCATAATCGGTTTGGGATTAGAATTTGAGGCTCATATTCACACCATACACAGGCTTGCTGCCTATGGTTGTGCAGTCGAAATATGGCTCAAGGTTCATAGTAAGGTCATCCGAGATGTCGTAATCCTGAAGGTGTGCATCTACGTGAGCATCAAGAATATTTAGCAAATATACGCCCGCAGTAAGGATGATACAGAGGTCGCGGTTACGGCGATAACTATCCTTGAGGTTCTTGAGGAACGAAGATGTGTATGCTCCGCGGAACTCGTCTGGTGCGCCATTAGGATACTTGCTCGGATCCTTTTCGTAGTCAACCTTCAGTGAGTATGCGGTCTTAAATCGCTGATAACCACGATTGTTCCAGTCGATAGTGTAGATTGTAGAGGCCAAACCTCCGATGACAATAGGCACTCGCCAATAGCTCTTGTTATAGATCTGACCAGCACCAGGGAAGATGGTCGATAGGGTAGTTGCCTTCTTCACCTGCGACACCTCGTTAGTGGCGTAGTTCACCGCAGCATCACCGATAAAGTAGAGATACGAGGCGATAGCAATGCCTGCATAAATCTGCTGAAGGGTGTTGTGCTTTATAAGTTTGGTCTGAATCTCATCGAGCTCTGGAGTACGCATATAGCCATAGTCGATGAGGTATTGGTCATACTGCTTCTTCAGTGGTTTGTACTGCTTATTTTCGTAAATGAACATACCCACCGAAGCACCAACAACGGGATATAGCACTCCAAGCTTCCAATACTGCTTATTATAAATTTGACCGAAACCAGGGAGTGGTACCGATAATAGACACACCTTCGAGAGTCCCATCGAGTCGCTGATAAATGGTTTACGCTCCTCGCCCCTCTTATTTAGGTGAATGCGTCTGCCATCGGGTGTGATGCTGTCGCCACGCATAAGGATAGCGGAGTCGCGACGAACCTTCTTGGCGATAACATTACGCAACGAGTCACGAACCGCTGTACCCGCTTCGCCGTATGCCTCATACTCCATACGTCCGAGCGAGTCGATAAAGTTGTAGTATATCGAGTCACGACGTGCCGCAGCCTCGGCCTTGGCGCGAAGGATAGCGGCAGAGTCGATAGGCACAAGGCCACCTTGGTTAATGGTGCGAACATTACCTCGTAAGTTCTGACGGTTGTACTCCTGTGCAGAGACAGAGGTGCTGATGGCTACAATCGCAACCACCAGTAGAGTAATGTATCTCAATATTCGCTTGCTCATTATCCAATCAACGCTCATTAAGGTTTATTTATTTTATGTTGCAGAGCTTTGCTACGAGAAGTTCTACCTCGTTGTCATTCGCACACTCCACAACAATACGTGTTGAGCCGCTCTTGGTGCGCTTGATAGAGATGTTATCGCTGAGTACGCGCTCTAGCTCCACAACAAGACGTGAGTATGACTCTGGGTACTCCTCCTCATCTTCAGCAGTAATAACCATAGGTGTCTCGGCGAGTTTACGTGCCAACATCTCGGCCTGACGTACCGACAATGCCTTCTTCACACACTTCTTCAATGCCTTAATCTGAAGGTCGTGGTCCAAAGCTGCGATAGCCTTTGCGTGGCCCATAGAGATGATGCCCTCCTTAAGTGCAAGCTGCACCTCCGATGGAAGGCTCAACAAACGCATATAGTTAGATACGGTAGAGCGCTTCTTGCCCACCTTCTGTGCCATAGCCTCCTGCGTAAGACCACACTCCTCGACAAGACGCTGCATACCCAAGGCAATCTCTATGGCGTTGAGATTCTCACGCTGGATATTCTCTACCAATGCCATAGCGTGCAAATCCTCATCCTCTACGTCGCGGATATATGCTGGAAGTAGCTCCAAACCCGCAATCTGCGAAGCACGCCAGCGACGCTCACCGCTGATGATGATATACTTTCCATCGTCACGACGCTTGAGGGTAATAGGCTGGATAACACCCAACTCCGCGATAGATGTAGCCAACTCCTGAAGTGCCTCCTCGTCGAAATCGCGGCGTGGTTGGAGTGGGTTAGGGATGATATCTGTTATAGCCACCTCTGCCATCTCGGACATTGGGGTAGACTGCTGTGTGGGGTTGGTAGGTCCAAAAAGTGCATCAAGACCTCGGCCCAAGCCTCTCTTCTTCTGTGTACTCATATTGTGATAGTCGTCTGTTTACTTCTTCTTGTTACGCTTAAGGAACTCGCGGGCAAGGTTTAGGTAGTTCACCGAGCCTGATGCCGCAGCATCGTAGAGCATAATAGGCTTGCCGTGTGATGGAGCCTCGCCAAGACGGATGTTACGCTGAATGATAGTGTCGTAGGCCAACTCTCCGAAATGCTCACGTACCTCACTAACAACCTGATTGTTAAGCTTGTTGCGCATATACATCGTAAGCACAAAACCCTCGATAGCAAGCTGCGGGTTAAGGCGGCTCTTAACCATTTTGATGGTGTTAAGGAGCTTGCTTAAGCCCTCCAATGCAAGGTACTCACACTGTACGGGTACCAATACCGAGTCGGCTGCCGTAAGTATGTTCACCGTAGTAAAGCCCAACGATGGCGAGCAGTCGATAAAGATGTAGTCGTAAGCATCGCGCACCGACTCTACAATACCCTTAATGATATGGTGGGCATTCTCCATTGTTGAGAGCTCGGTATCGGCAGCAACGAGGTTGATAGACGATGGCAATACCCATAGCTTCTTGATATCCTCGGAGTGGAGGATAACATCCTTCGCCTCGCACTCGCCAACAATACACTCATAGATACCTGGGAGGTTGATGTCGAAGCCGAGTCCCGATGTGGCATTTGCCTGTGGGTCAGCATCTATGAGCAACACCTTCTTGCCCAAGAGAGCCACTGATGCTGCGAGGTTTATGGCTGTTGTGGTCTTGCCTACTCCACCTTTCTGATTCGCTAATGCAACTACTTTTGCCATCTATATAATTCCTTTCGTTTTCAATGAAAAATTTATTCTTGCAAAAATAGTAAATTTATCCGATTTAGCCCCCTTGTTTCTCAAAAATTATATATCTTTGTTTGATTTTTGTGCTATCCCGTCTGTTGTTCGGGATATTTACCTGTCGATGATATGAGAAAACTCGTTGATACAGTAATGCGACTCCTGCTATTTGTAGTTGTTTTTCTACTTATGCAGATAGTCTCAATCTACATTGTTAAGTATCTACCACTTGGTGGTGACGCATCCCTTCAGCAGTTGGTTACTTATAGTTGCTCTATGCTCCTTACGCTTATTGCGCTGAACCTATGTCAGCGCTGGGTGGTGCCTTC
>JADBON010000115.1:0-4826 GCA_015656305.1 Alistipes sp. | reverse complement strand
GCATTTGCAGCACAACCAATTGTCGTATTCTTAATAGTGATGGTTGCAAAGGGGATATGCTCTCCGGTATTTGCCGAGATGACGTGGCCGATGATGTTAGAGTCGCTATTTTTGCGAGGACTCTCGTTCTCGACCTTAACCTTTGGAGATTGTGGGTTGTCGGGCGTGGCAAAAGCGTTAAAAGATAGTGTAAGTAGTAAAAGTGTAATAATTGTTGTTCTCATATAATCTTCGGTAGTGTTTAACATCAAAGTTGTAGTGCAAAGGTACGGGATAATTCACTACTAATCAATCGCCTATATATGGCATTTTGTCCCCGAAAAGGGGTGCAATATACCCATATATGGTGATTAAGCGTAACGAGTTGTGGTGTTAAACAAGTACTGGAGGTGCGCGAAGAAGAGATAGCGATGACTCTGCAGTGCAGATATCAAGGGTAATAGAAATCGCCCTGCTCTGCTCAATAAAAGTTGCGTCAACGGTAACTGTAACAGACTCTGCCACAACGCCATACGTATTCTGAAGGCGTGAGATAGTATCTACCGACGAGCTACTATGTGAGTGCGAAGCGGGGTTGCCACTGAAAGGGTGGGAGTGGACAATCTTGATGCCGTCGATGTTATGGCTATGGACAAACAGAGTGCTACCACCCAAATAGAAACCTATTGTGAGTAGTAGTAAATAGCTAATAATCTGTTGTCTAAATTGTCGCATCCGGCGGCAAAGGTAACGTTTTTTTAACACAGCGACAATAATTTTATCGTTTATTTCTTCGAAATCTTACCAATCTTTTGATTTGCTTGTTATAAAACGAAAAAAAAGTTAATTTTGTAGTATGAGAAGAGTTGTCCATATGTTTTATACGGTGTTATTAAGCGCACTATTTGTTTGTGCTTGTACTCCTGATGTTAAGCCTACACCCAATAATCCTGAGCAGGGTGGAGGTTCTGAAGAGGTGTTTGACCCCAATACAGACCTCCCCATTGAGCCATACAATCCTTACTATCCACAGTCACAGTGGGCCGAAGAGGAGTTAGCAAAACTCTTTGATATGGGTGCTTTCCCGAAGATTCACATCGAAGTATCACTTGAAGAGTGGAATCGATTGTTGGATGCTTTTGACTATTGGAAGTATGACAATACCTATATCCATTGTGATGTGGATGTGGAGTTAGGTGACAAGGAGTATAGTTTTCAGGATGCAGGTTTGAGGATTAGAGGTTACTCTTCGCGTAGGCGTCCAGAGGTTTCACAGAATGGTAGTACTCATAATGCTGATAATAGCGATTGGCAGCAATCCAGCTTTATGCTCAACCTCCGTAAGTATCAAAAGGATGATGCTCACGAGTTGTATAACGTGCGAAAGATAAACCTACGACACTTCCATCAAGATGCCGCAAGTTGTCGTGAGTTGTTCTGCTATGACCTCTTCCGCCGCTTTGGTATTTGGACTACTCCGTATAGCTCCTATTGTCGATTATGGATACACGTAAAGGGTGATAGTAAGCCCGCATATTTTGGTGTTTATGGTATGGTGGAGGCTATAGATGATAAATTTATTAAACGACGTAAGGAGCTCTTTGGCGACCATAACCACAATCTATGGAAATGTCATTGTGGCGCACATCTAAACTACGATACCTATGAACGTTCGTTAATATACTTCGATGATGATAATGGTATCAACTACCACTATGAGCTAAAGAGTAACATCGAAAATTTCGAGGTTGCGAAGGTTCAGTTGGTTGAGTTTATGAGAAAATTATCGGAGTATGAGGGCGAGGAACTTTATAATTGGATAACCTCGGTGTGTGATGTCGAGTTGTTGTTACGCACCTATGCCGTTAATGTCGCTGTGGGTAACTGGGACGACTATTGGGTTAATAGCAATAACTACTATCTATATTTCAACTCCTCGGATGTAGACCAATATAAGATTTTCTTTATACCTTGCGATTTTGACCAGACGCTTGGTAATGGTGGACGTTCGTATAATATTGATGTTGCGCGTCAGAATCCGTTGATGTGGGGTGACTCCGAGGCAAATCCTCTTATTGCAAAGTTGCTTGAGTTTGATGATTTGCGTGCGATATATGTCGAGGCACTTAAGGAGCTATGTTCCGAACAGAATGATTTTATGCACTACACCAAAGCCATACCTCGTATCCGACAGTGGCATCGTATGATTGAGAAATATCTGCCAAACGACACGGGCGAAAATTGTGAGATTGTTGATACGCCTGGCAAAGATAGTAGTAATCCAGAGTATAGGATTCTGGATGAGTCGTCGGATGTTAATTTCTTCCGTCTTAAGGCTGAATCAATAGAGGCTACTTTATTATAAAAAATAAGTGCGGGTATTTTCGTGATACCCGCACCTATTGTTTTTATACCTTATTTATACCTCCGATGTGAACTTGAAACGGATGTCCTTGAAGTTCTCCTGTGCAATAGCCAAGGCGTAGCTTGTATCGGCAAGGAATACATCGCGGCCATACTTATCAACAGCCATATTCGTATGCTTACGGCGCTTGAAGTCGCTCAACTGTGCCTCGTTATCCGACTCAATCCAGCAAGCCTTGTGGATAGAGATAGGCTCCCAGCGACACTTCGCACCATACTCGTGCTCCAGACGATACTGGATAACCTCGAACTGAAGCGCACCTACCGTACCGATAATCTTACGACCATTGAGCGACGAGGTAAAGAGCTGTGCCACACCCTCATCCATAAGCTGGTCGATACCCTTTGCCAACTGCTTGAACTTCATAGGGTCGGCATTCTCGATATAACGGAAATGCTCTGGTGAGAAGGATGGGATACCTGTGAACTTGAGCTTCTCGCCCTCGGTGAAGGTATCGCCAATCATAAACGTACCTGTGTCGTGAAGACCTACGATATCGCCTGGGAATGCCTCGTCGATAACCGACTTCTTCTCGGCCATAAACGCCGTAGGTGATGAGAACTTCATCTGCTTACCACTACGCACGTGGAGGTAGTTCTTGTTACGCTCGAAACGGCCCGAACATATCTTCATAAAGGCGATACGGTCGCGGTGGTTAGGGTCCATATTCGCGTGAATCTTGAAGATGAAGCCCGATAACTTTGCCTCCGAAGGCTCTACAAGGCGTGTCTCCGTAGTGGCATTACGTGGCGATGGCGCGATGCGAATGAAGCACTCCAACAACTCACGAACACCAAAGTTGTTTACCGCCGAGCCGAAGAATACTGGAGCCACCTCGCCTGCGAGATACTCCTCACGGTTGAAGCTGTCGTAGACACCCTCCACCAAGTCGATGTTCTCGCGGAGCTGCGTAGCGAACTTATCGCCTATGTACTTCTCCAACTCCGATGATGCGAGGTCGTTAATCTCTACGGTTGAGGCATCGGCAGTCTGACGCTCATCGGATGTGAAGAGCGAGAGATTCTTCTCGTAGATGTTATACACACCCTTGAAGGTATCGCCTGACGAGATTGGGAATGCCAAAGGACGTACGCGAATCTTCAACTCTCTCTCCACCTCGTCCAACAAATCGAATGGATCCTTCGAAGGGCGGTCGAGCTTATTGATGAATACGATTACAGGGGTCTTACGCATACGGCAGACATCCATCAAACGGCGAGTCTGTGTCTCGACACCCTTCGCACCGTCGATAACGATGATTACCGAGTCAACGGCCGTAAGCGTACGATAGGTATCCTCTGCAAAGTCCTCGTGACCTGGGGTATCGAGGATGTTAATCTTCGCATCCTTATACTCGAAGCCCATAACAGATGTTGCCACCGAGATACCTCGCTGACGCTCAATCTCCATAAAATCCGACGTAGCACCCTTCTTAATCTTGTTGCTCTTCACCGCACCCGCAACGTGGATAGCACCGCCAAAGAGGAGGAGCTTCTCGGTAAGGGTTGTCTTACCAGCATCAGGGTGTGCGATAACCGCAAAGGTACGTCGTCGTGTAATCTCGTCAATAAGAGCCATATCGTTCTAAATTTGTTTAATTCCTAAATGGTGCGCAAAGATATGAAATTTATTTCATTTCCGAAAAAAAAGAAGCGGATGGAGTACTCTCCATCCGTATTCTTTCTTGAGCAAAGCTCAACAACACTATCGAGAGATTCTCGATTAGTTGTACTTGAATGTTGCCTCGTCTGATACAGTCAACTTCTTGCGACCCTTTGCGCGACGTGCAGCCAATACCTTACGGCCATTGGCAGTAGCCATTCTCTGACGGAAACCGTGCTTGTTGATTCTCTTACGACGAGAAGGCTGGTAAGTTCTTTTCATTGCCATAGTTGTATCTGTTTTTTATTGTTTTTGTTCCGCTTTCTACTTTCGTTACCCACCCCAATTAAAGTCAATAACGCTTCTTTTGCGAGGTGCAAAGGTACAACGAATTTTGTTAATTGCAAATAAATCGTTAAAAAAATTGCAGTTTTTCACTTATTTACCCTAATCTTCGAAGAGATTTATCTCTCCGCGCTCCACTTTTCCATAGATTGCGGCGAGTTCTCCGATGGCTGGGGATATCACTGCGAGGGTGTCGGCAATAGCCTTCTCGCCACCTCCCTTGATGCGATAGAGCAGCGCTGCGTACAATGCTCTGAAGCAAAGCTCCGTATCGCTAATCTCCTCCTTGTCGATGATGGTGCGTAGGCGTGGAAGCTCTGCAGCAAGTAGGGCGTAGGTAGCGCGATAATGCTCACCTACGGGGAGTTTCATAAGTTGAAGGTGGAGGTTGTGAAGGTCGGCAATAAGATGTAGCGTATGCTCGATATGTCCCTGACTCTCCTTTCCCTCTTTGCGCAGAAGCTCCACAATCTGC
>JADBON010000023.1:0-10423 GCA_015656305.1 Alistipes sp. | reverse complement strand
TGATACTCACCTGGCTGGTGGCCCATAATCTGAATCGCACGGTTAGCGATAACCTCGTTAGCGTTCATATTTGTTTTAGTACCTGCACCACCCTGAATCATATCACAAGGGAACTGGTCGTGGTGCTGGCCCTGCATAATCTCGAGGCAAGCCTTAGAGATAGCATCGAACTGCTCGTCAGTCAAGAGACCGAGCTGGTGGTTAGCCTCTGCAGCACCCAACTTTGTCATTGCAAGACCGTTGATGAACAAAGGATAGTTTGAAAGGTGGAAGCGGCTGATTGGGAAGTTCTCAATACCGCGCAATGTCTGCACACCATAGAGGGCCTCTACAGGAACCTCCATCTCACCAATAAGGTCACTCTCAATACGAGTTTTACCAGAATAATTAGTAGCCATAGATTAAAGTTTTATGATTATTTTGTTGTTTGTATCGCAATATTATAGCTGAAATATTATGCTAAGGTAATACTTTTTATTCAATCAGCCAATTATTTGCCAATATTTTTGCCTTTCAACAACAAAGAAGGCGTTTTCTTAAATGATATTTCGCTATTATTAAAATTTTTCGTACCTTTGTGTGATATAGTAATAAAGAAGTTATGGAGAGAGTTGCGATATTTCCAGGGTCGTTCGACCCCTTCACACGCGGACATCAGGCTGTGGTGGATGAGGCGTTGCGTATGTTCGACAAGGTTGTTATTGCCATCGGACACAACACCCAAAAACGAGGACTTCTAACTCCTGACGCTCGCAAGAGGCTCATAGAGCGAGTCTACGAGGGTGACAAACGTGTGGAGGTTACCACATATACAACCCTCACGGGCGATGAGGCACGTCGCATCGGAGCGCAAACCATAATCCGCAGCGTGCGTACCGCCACCGACTTCGACTATGAGCGTACGATGGACCACGCTAATAGGGCTATATTCCCAGAGCTAAACACCATAGTGGTCATAGCACCTGCCGAGGTGGAGCATATCTCCTCGTCGCTGGTGAGAGAGCTTCGCGCCTTTGGTCACGACACCTCTATGCTACTTCCCCAGGGTATCGCACTTGAGGATTTCATCGAGTAACGAATAACAACAAAATAACAACTCAATTATGCAGTTTACAGCAGAGATGATTGCCGGTTTCTTGAACGGCACAATCGTAGGAGACAAAAACGCTTCAGTATCTACAGTTTCGTCTATTGATGGCGGTAAGGCTGGCTCGTTGGCATACCTTACAAACCCACGTTACGAGCAGTATATATATACCACCGAGGCGAGCATCGTTCTTGTAGACAAGACCTTCGAGCCTAAGGAGGAGGTTAAGGCTACGCTTATCAAGGTTGAGAACGTTGCCGAGTGTGTGCTTAACCTTTTGGAGATGTACAACGCCGCAAAGCCTCGCAAGACAGACATTGCTAAGATGGCCTCTATCTCGGAGGAGGCTACCGTAGGCGAGAACTGCTACGTGGGCGACTTCGCCGTTATTGAGCGCGGCGCAAAGATTGGCGATAACGTACAGATTTACCCTCAGTGTTACATTGGCGATAACGTAACCATTGGCGAGGGTACGAAGCTCTACCCTGGTGTTAAGATTTACGAGGGTTGCCGAATCGGTAAGAACTGTATTCTTCACGCTGGCTCGGTGATTGGTGCTGATGGCTTCGGCTTCGCGCCACGCGAGGATGGCACATTTGCGAAGATTCCACAACTCGGTATCGTAATCTTGGAGGATAACGTGGAGATTGGTGCAAACACCTGTATCGACCGCGCAAAGACCGATGCTACAATCATCCACTCTGGCGTTAAGCTCGATAACCTCATTCAGTTGGGCCACAACGTAGAGGTGGGTGCTAACACCGTTATGTCGGCACAGGTGGGTATCGCAGGAACGACGAAGGTTGGCTCTAACTGCTTCATCGCAGGTCAGGTAGGTATTGCGGACCACATTACGGTAGGTAATGGCGTTAAGATTGGCTCGAAGTCGGGTATCGACAAGAGTGTTGCCGATGGCGAGATTCGCTTCGGCTACCCAGCATTGCCAGGTGTGCAATACCACCGTTCGTTTGCCGTATTCCGCCAGTTGCCTGATATGGCATACACACTCCGCAAGTTGGAGAAGGCCGTAGCAGCTTTGGAGGCAGCAGAGAAGAGCGAGTAACCGTGGCAGAAAATCGACGCATAATGGGTATCGACCCAGGTACCAACTATATGGGTTATGGCCTAATCGAGATTATCGACGGGAAGCCACAGCCTCTGGTCTTGGGCGATATAGACCTTCATAAGATTAGCGACGCGCACCACAAGCTTCGCTACATCTTCGAGCGTGTGCAGGCTCTGGTGAGGGAGTATCACCCACAGGAGGTGGCATTCGAGTCCCCCTTCTTCGGCACGAATGTGCAGTCGATGCTTAAACTCGGACGCGCACAAGGTGTGGCTATCGCGGCAGTGTTAAGCACCTCGGAGGATATCGCCATTGCCGAGTATGCCCCAACACGTATCAAGCAGGCGATTACAGGACGTGGACAGGCCTCGAAGGAGCAGATTGCGGCGATGATAAACACGATGCTCAAGACCGACTATCAGCCACGTCGCCTCGATGCTACGGATGGTATGGCGGTGGCGTTGTGTCACTGGCTCACAACGTCTAATACCCTAACACGTCTCACGGCGGGTGCCAAGCGTAAGGGCTTGGGTGGCGATAGCAAGTCACGCAAGGGAAGCTCCTCGTGGGCGCAGTTCGTGGAGTCAAATCCCAACAGAGTAAAAAAGTAGTCCTATATTATATATAAGGTATAGGGCGGTAAAGAGATACTAACTAACAACTATTGATTATGAAAAAGGTATTATCATTTTTTGTCGCTGCGCTTATGGTAGCGTGCGGCACAACAACAAAGCCGTTGACAATTAGCGGCGATCTTTCGGCTCTTGAGGAGCGTCCAGCAACTGTGACTATCACAACGCAGGATAATAGCTTCGATGTAGCAGTAGATGAGAATGGTCAGTTTACAGCAGCTGTAAATACAGTTGATGGCGACGTCATCCAGGTTTCGACAGCGGATAACGCAGTTCGCTCGTTCTGCTATGCTGAAGGCTGCGATGTTCACTTCGTATACGCAGAGGAGGAGTTGAAGCCTACGGGCTCACCTCTTACTGATAAGTGGTTTGAGTATGCCGAGAGCATCAGCGCTCTTATTGGCGAGATGTATCAGGCACAATCAGAGGAGGAGGCAGAGGCAAAGTATCAGGCCGTACTCCAGAATATGAGCGACTTTATGTATGCTAACCTCGACAACCCACTCTCACTCCGTCTTCTCTCTACATACGTAGGTTATGGTGGCGATGAGGCTGTTGCAACTGACGTATTCAACAAGATTGACACTCGCTTCGAGAACCTAAAGGCTTACCAGAGCTTCAAGGCTACTATGGTCGGCGCAGAGCTTATCGACCTCGAGCTTAAGGATGGCCAGGGTAACGTTGTAGTGCTTTCGGATATCGTTAAGAGCGGCAAGTGGGTATTGGTAGACTTCTGGGCAACGTGGTGTGGTCCTTGCCGTGGTGAGATTCCTCACCTCGTGGAGGCTTACGCCGAGTTCGCACCTAAGGGCCTTGAGATTTATGGCGTATCATTCGACCGTGCAGGTAGCGAGGAGCGTTGGCAGCAGTACATCCAGGAGAACAATATGACTTGGATTAACGTTTGGGGCACTGGCGAGGATGGCTCTTGGGCTGCTGGCGAGGCTTACAACGTAAGCTCTATCCCTTCGAATTTCTTGTTCTCACCAGAGGGTAAGCTCGTAGCGAAGAATTTGCGTGGCGAGAACGTGAAAAAAGTTCTTTCAGAGCATATTCAGTAAATCACTGATTTACAGCAACAAAAAAAACGGCAGTAAAAAAACTGCCGTTTTTTTTATATTTTTCTTGCAAAAATATTTGGAGATTAAAAAAATTGTAGTACCTTTGCACTCGCAATCACAAAGCAATGGCTCCGTAGCTCAACTGAATAGAGTACTTGACTACGGATCAAGCGGTTCCAGGTTTGAATCCTGGCGGAGTCACAAAGCGGTAATCGAGAGGTTACCGCTTATTTTTTTAGTGCACAAAACACCTTTTCTGTGGGGGTGGAGAAAAAAAAAGGATAAGACATCGCGTGGTGTCTTATCCTTTTTACATTTAGCAACTATCCCCTACTCCTCCAATAAGTCAGGACGCAGAGCAAGAGTTCGCGAATAGGCCTGCTCCTCCTGCCACTTCTCAATCTCGGCGAAGTTACCCGAGAGCAGCACATCTGGCACCCTCCAACCATTAAACTCCGCAGGGCGTGTATAAACGGGTGGTGCCAAGAGGTTATCCTGGAAGCAGTCCGTAAGTGCCGAAGCCTCGTCGCCAATAGCACCAGGTATGATACGTACTACCGAGTCGGCAATGACACACGCTGCAAGCTCTCCGCCCGTAAGGACATAGTCGCCAATAGATATCTCGCGTGTGATGAGATGCTCGCGGATGCGATAGTCGATACCCTTATAGTGACCGCAGAGGATGATGATATTCTTCATCAACGACAGACGGTTTGCCTCGCGCTGGTTATAGGTAATACCATCTGGCGAGGTGTAGATAATCTCATCGTAGTCGCGCTCCGACTTGAGTTTCTCGATAAGGCGGAACACAGGCTCAATCTTCATAACCATACCCGCCTCACCACCGAATGGGTAGTCATCCACCGTGCGGCGCTTATCGTCGGTATAGTCGCGAAGGTTATGAACGTATATCTCCGCGTGGCCAGACTCCTGCGCACGCTTGAGGATTGACTCGTTAAGCGGCGAGGAGAGCAACTCTGGAACAACCGTAATAATATCTATACGCATAGCCTATCCCTTGTAGTTAACCTCGTTGTTCAACACCTCAACGATAAATGGGTTATAGAGCGTCTCGTGGCCAATAGTCGACGAATCCTCGTGACCTGGGTAGATTGCCACATCGTCGCCAAGAGGTACAATCTCCTCCAAGATAGACTTCATAATCCACGAGTAGTCGCCACCAGGAAGGTCCGTACGGCCGATGCTCTCGCGGAAGAGCGTATCACCCGTAAAGAGCGCCTTATGCACCTCGTCGAAGAGCACCACGTGACCAGGAGTATGGCCAGGAGTCTTGATAACACGAAGTGTCGTCTCGCCAAACTTAACCTCCGCCATAGCATCGAGGTCTACGTCAACCGCTGGCACCTCGTTACACTTCAAACCGTAGACCATACCGCCCGATGTGCTATCAATAAGGAACTGGTCCTTCGATGAGCAGGCAAACTGAACGCCATAACGCTCCTTGAGCCACTTAACACCCTGTGTATGGTCGAAGTGTCCGTGGGTATTCACAGCCATAACAGGCTTCAAGCCCAACGCCTCAATCTCCGCCTCGAGAACCTTATTCTCACCCTCGTTCATATTTCCAGCGTCGATAACAATAGCCTCGTTTGTATCGTCCCACACAAGGTATGTATTCTCCCTAAAAGGGTTAAAAACCAATCTCTTAATCTTCATATCTTAATCCGTTAGTTCTTAATTTCTGCTTTTACAGTTATATGCTTCACGCCGCTTGTAGCCGTAGAGTAGACCTTCAGCACGCGGTAGAAGCTACCCTCGGGCGCCTTCGCAGGATCCATCGTAATGGTCAGCGCATCACGCTCGCCAGGTAGAAGTTTTGTTCGGCTATGCTTAACCGTAGTACAGGTACACGACGTGCGTACCTCGGTAACAACCAAAGGTACATCGCCCGTATTGGTATACTGAAGGCGCACTATCTGTTTGTCGTCGTCCTGCGACAACTCGCCGAGGTCGACGATATTGCTCGAAAACTCGATATCCGCACCCTTTGGCGACTGCGCCACAACTGCCATAGGCAGCAGCAGCGCCATAACCATCGCCCACATATAAGCATATCTCATAGCCAACTATTGAAGTTTAAAGTCATACGTAATACGTCCTCCCTGTGCTGTACGCTGACTTGGCTTGAACTTCGCCTTAAGTGCAGCCTCAACAGCCAAGCGGCGCAGTGTCTCATCAGAGGTTGTAGTACCATTCAGGTCGACCTTTGCCGTAAGGACATTACCATCGCTATCTATTGTGACGTAGACAACCACACGTCCCGCACTATTATAGCGCGTACTTGGCTTTGGAAGTCCCTCGCGGAGTCCACGTCCCTGAAGGCCAGCATCGAGCTGGTCGGTACCCTGAAGGTTATATCCCGAACCCTCGCCCTTGTTCGACTCACGCTCACCATCTGGAGCAAGACGATTTCCCGTAGCCACCTCCTCAGCATTACCCGCAACGGGTTTGAAGAGTGCATTAGGATTCACCGTCTGCGTCTTCTCGGCCTCACCCTGAGTCTGCTCGCTCTGCTCCTTTACAGCCTTCTCGACGTGAGCAGGAGCGCGGTCACGGCGTACATCCGTAGGCGCACTCTGCTGTCGAATAGGCTTTGGAGGCTCCGCAACAGGCTCCTCCTCGAAGATAATCTCCAAAGGAGGCTCCACAAGCTCCACCTTACGCACATCGATGCTCACAAGGCTCAACAAGAAGCCTCCCACAACTATAACCACAAGGGTTACAGCAGCGGCAAAGCGTCGCGATGTGCGGTCTATAGGATTATAGTACTCCATTACTTATCTTTGGTTGCAAGCACCATCTTATATTTCTCCTCACGCGTAAGGTCGATAATCTCAACCAACGCATCTACCGTAACCTTCTCATCGCAGCGCAACGAGATATAAGGCTTATCCTCCTCCGCTACGTCTGCAAACTTCTCGAAGTGTACCCTCAAGGCACCAGCAACCTCGGTTACTGTCGAGTAGGTCTCGTCGCGGTTGATGACATACTTATAGCCCGACTCGCTGCTCGTATCACCCACAACCGAGAGTGCGATAACCGAAGGATCACCCTCCTGACTTGAAGAGGATGGAAGGGTTAGCTTAACGGCATTGTTTGGGTTGATAAGCGTCGTAGCCAAGATAAAGAAGACCAGCAACAGGAACACAAGGTCGGTCATTGACGATGACGAAAACGACGTATCTATTTTTGAGCTTCGCTTAATTGCCATAGGTCAACTACTTTTTAACAGGCTGATTCAAGATATCCATAAAGGCAATTGTTGTAGCCTCCATTCTAAATACGAGTTTCTCGACACGCGCTACGAGGTAGTTGTGACCGAAGTAGGCTGGAATACCAACCAAAAGACCACCTACGGTAGTAACCATCGCAACATACATACCTGCCGAGAGCTGTGCCAACTCGATAGCACCCGACTGGTTAGCCGACATATCAATGAAGACCTGAACCATACCTACTACCGTACCCAAGAAACCAATCATTGGCGCACCACCAGAGATAGATGCCAACCAAGGAAGGCCCGATTCGAGCTTCGCAACCTCAACATTTGCTACATTCTCGATAGCGGTCTGGATGTCGCTCATAGGGCGGCCAATACGCTCGATACCCTTCTCAATCATACGTGCTACAGGCGAATCGGTGCGACGGCAAAGGTCGATAGCTGCGCCGATGTTTGCCTCCGAGATATAGTCGCGAATGCGGTTCATAAAGTTAGCATCGAGGCGTGTAGCCTTGCGGATGGCGATGAAGCGCTCCACGAAGATGAAGATAACAACCGCAGCCAACGCCACAAGAACCCACATCAACCAACCTCCACTCATAAAGAGGTCCAAGAAGCCGATAGACAAGGTCTCAGGAGCCGTAGTTGTCTGCTCTGCCATCTCGGCAAGAGCAAGTGAATCGATAGGTGCATCTGTAAGTTCCGCAGCACGATCTGCTGGGGTAGCAGTTAGAATGTTAATCATAATCTTTGAAATGTTTTTAGTTTTTAATATTTAATCGTTTATTCGTTATCTTTATTCGGCAGAGATAGTGTGTCGCCACTCTCTATATCCAACGTATCTACCACGCGGTTATTGCCACGCTTATGAGCCTTACGCTGTTCGCGTTTCTCGCGCTTAAGTTCGCGGTACTCCTCACGAGGGATAACACGACCTAAACTATCGCGGTGCGAGAAGCGATACTTGAGGCTCTGGCCAAGCTCACGGAAGGTGTTGAAACTCTCGCCATAGTAGAGTCCTACGCCCGACTCCTGCATACCCTGGTTTTCGCCATAGCGGTCTATGGTCTGCGTGAAACCACGGAAACGAAGCGTACCATCAGGGTCTATAAGCCAAGTGATGAAGGCCTCACCCACGAAGTTCGAAGCCTTCTCGGTAGCCTGCAACGAGGCATCCGACAAGTATCCACCCTCCAACTCCACAATAAGGCGGTTATCGAGCCAGCTCTTCGAGAATCCGAAGTCCACCTCATCGCCCGTCATCTCGGTACGTGGGCGGTAGCGAAGCACAATGTTATAGTTATCACCCGAGAGCCAGTTACTCAACTGATTCGAGAGCAACTCGAAGCCCGTAGTAGCGGATAGTGACGCACCCACAGAGGCGGTATCCTCGGCCGAGAAGCTATTTGCCGCCAACAGCCAGAACATCTGCGTGGCGATAGCCTGCTGGTCGTTCAACGTAGATTGTATCACGGTCTGAATCTCTGGCGCTACGTTAGGCACCTGAACATCGAAGGTCACCGTAGGCGACATAAGTTCGTCGGTGAGTTTGATATAGCACTGCACAGGCACGGCACGCGACGTGTCGATACCCTGCACCGAGCTACCCAACAGTGGCTTCAGCGATGCCTTGGTGTTATACACCGCATCTATGTTAAGTATCGCGCCAAGAGGGTCGCCATCCCAATGTATCGACGAGCCTGGCACAACGGTAAAGAGCTTATTGAGGATATTCTGCAACGTAAAGAGGTAGGTACCCTCCGAAATCTGTACATCGCCACGCATCTCAAAGATATTGGCCTTCGGAACGATATGCATAGTAAGCTGTCCCGAACCTTTACCCTTGATGACGTCACCCACCGTAGGGTCGATAACGAGCTGCATCTCGATATTTGGCAGAACGTTGAGCGTCATATCCATATCCATCATACCTCCCGAGACATTAACCGCACGATTCTTACGCTCGTAGGCCATCATACGGCGCGTGAGGAATGCCGTAGTATCGGGGGCTGCGGCGGCAACCTCCTGGAACTTCACGAAGTCGGCATACGCAACATCCTCCTTACCCGAGAGTGGCATATAGAACTTCGAGTTATCGGCACTCGTACCGTCGATATCCATCTTTATACCTCGCTTATCGCCATAGAACTTCGCACTACCCGAGGCGTAGACGTGACCATAGAAGAGGTCGTTATCCTTCGCTTCGGTATCCAGAACAAGCATCTTATTGGCATCAATAGCGATATCGTAGGTGATATTCGAGAGATGCTCAAGGCTGAGGTCCATAGAGTAGTGGCCCACGTTCTTCTCGGGGTCGTAGACAGGAATCCTGTCGGCAAGGAAGTGGTTGTTGACGATGCTAAGTTTCGCCGTAGGAGCCGTATAGCGCACCTTGGTATAGTCTACCGTAGCGGCGATACCCCTAACCGTAGCCTCGCCACTCAACGTAGCGTTATGGCGCTCACCGAGGACACGGGCCTCGATATCGGCATCACCCTCGATATCCGAGATAATACCATTCAAGAATGGCGAGATGAGCGACAACTTAACACCCTGCATATTTGCACGAGCATAGTAGCGATTACCCTGTGGCTGGTAGTAACCACGTATGACGGTATCTTGCGACGTGCGGTCGACAATAAAGACACGTGCGCGGTTAGCCTCGAAATCCCAATTCGAGGTGATACGCTGTGGTGGCGCTGTGATGCCATTGACGTTGATATTATCCACATCGATAGCCGCCTCAATCTCTGGAGAGCCGAGAGCAGCCTTCACCGTAGCATAACCACTCGTATTACCCTCAATCTTATATCCCCACTTACTCAAGAATGCCGAGAGTGGCGACAGGTCGAAGTTATCGAGCGTGAGGCTTATGGAGTCGCTACGTAGGCGCGATGCCACACCATCGATAATCATCTGCTGCTCGGGGCGGGCGATATGGAGCTCCTTAACGCTGATGCGCGTAGAGTCAATGTCGATACCTCGTGAGTAGAGCTTCCACTGCTGGGTATCGTTGGTAAAGTGCGAAGGAGTGATGTTGATATGCACCGAAGGACGGCGCGAAGCAGTGCTACGCTTAAACTGCGCACTGAGGCCCAGCATCGCCGAGCTATTACCACCATCCTGCTGCTTGAAGCCCGCCGTAAGCGAGATACGATTCTCACGCGCGCCACCCAAGAGGTTGAAGCGTGGCATAATCTGATGCGAACCCATATAGACCGCATCGGACTTAACACGTACCGACAGCGAGTCACGAGCGCTATTATTGATATCCCACTCGGCATTAGCAAAGATAACTCCCGAGTACTCCACAGCCTCCGACGAGCCACGAAGCGT
>JADBON010000018.1:0-12601 GCA_015656305.1 Alistipes sp. | reverse complement strand
CCTCACACCCGCTTTATCTGACGGACCTTGAGGTATGACGTTGAGAACGGTGATGGTGTCGGTCATAGCGTTGAAGACTATGCCGATGCCGTCGAACTCACCCTCAAGCGACTCGTTTACCTGTGTAAATACTTTGCTTGGGATATACTCCGAGTGAGGGTCGAGCTCCGAGAGGAGCTTTGGGATAGCCTTCTCGTAGATGGTGTCGAGGTTTATAGGATCGACGTAGTGGTTGCGGATAGAGAGTATGGTCTGCATCATCTTATCCCCCGCAACGAAACCCTCGATGCTCTCCGCCTCTTGTGCAAACTCCTGATAGCGAGCTATCTCCTGTGATATGGAGCCGAGCATACGCTTGGTGCGGGCGCTCTCCACGCCACGTCCGATGCCGATACCTACCCACGTAGAGCATACCACGGCGATGAGTATCACTATCACCGCAGCCCACGATCTCTTTTTCCCGCTTATCTGCTCCTCGGGAGTCTGCTGCTGTTCCATATCCTCGAAATTTCTCAAAATTGCTTTATGCTTCGCACGCTTATCTAATATCTCTTTGCCCCCTCACTCCGCAACGTTAAAGCCTATTTAGACCTACTTGTTTTTAAATGTATAGGTGAGGCCTACAGAGAGCATTGATGATACCTGAAGCTTGTTAATCTCGGCTCTGTTGTAGTAGAGCTGGAAGTAAATCTGTGTCGAGATGTACTTCGTAGCCTTGATGTCGATTGTGTTCTCCCAACGGAGTGTAGGCACGATATGTTTGTAAGCATCCTTATCCACAGCCTTTGCCATCTGCGAGAGGTCGGTAATCCAACCATAGAATGAGTATGCGGTAGTACGATAGCGCAACCATCCATTCTCTCCCCAAGTCTTGTCGAAGTCGAGCTGGATAGAGAGACCACCCTCGAACTTAGAGCGACCTACAAGCACACCATAGTTGTTGCTTGTGTAGAGGTCATCGCGGAATGTGCCACTCATCGCAATAGGCGCGAGGTTAACCTTCAATGGAAATCTCTCCGAAGGGAGGATGTAGGTGAAACCGAGTGATGCGTCAAGATAACCTGGGGTTAGGAAGTTCGATACGCGAGATATGCCGAGCTGCTTGTCGCCACGTGCGCCATAGCCTGGGGCAAACTGTGTACGGAACTTAACGTTCGCACCATACGACCAATCCTTCACCAAGGCCCACTGTGGTGATGTAGAGAGAGCAATCTCATCGACGTTCTTAAACCATACGCCCTTCTGCTTGCCCTCGAGATCCATCTTCATATTGTTGTATCCAAACTTCGCAGATGCCACGTTCGAGAGTGTGAAACGTCCCTTCTTGTATGTGTGAAGGAAGTTTACGTTGGCAAGGATGGTGATTGCGTTGTCACCCGCCGCCTGCCAAGACTTGCTAAAGGCTGTGAGCGAGCCGTGGAGGTTTGCCGAGAAGTCTACGGTGTTACGCTCCTTGCGGATTGCAAGACGCTCTGCGCGAGCCTTCGCCTCGGAGTAAAACTCCGCATCGAGGTCGTTAGTCTTCATCTCGTTCTTGAACTCGGCCTTGTTGTCGTTAGCCTTAACCTCGTCTACCGAAACCTGAGCCATAGCACATACCGATGTAAGCAACATCAGTGCAAAAAGTGTGTAAAGTCTCTTCATAATGTGTCGTGTATTATAATTAATTTCTATGCAAGGATAACTATTTGCAATGCAAATATAACGAATTTTTCTCAAATTTTTGCTATCTTTGTGATGTAGAAAAGATATTTATTGCATAAAGAAGTTAATTGTATGAAATATATAGGAGCTCACGTAAGTGCATCGGGTGGTGTTGAGAATGCCATCAAAAATGCAAAGGATATAGGCGCTACGGCGTTTGCATTGTTTACCAAGAATCAGCGACAGTGGGTAGCTCCCGCGCTGACTGATAGCCAGATAGCGCAGTTTCGCGAGATGATGAGTGTGGAGGGTTATGCCCCACATCAGGTGTTGCCCCACGATAGCTACCTCATCAACCTCGGACATCCCGAGGCAGAGGGTTTGGAGAAGTCGCGCGAGTCGTTTATCGAGGAGATGCGCCGTTGCGAGTTGCTCGGACTCGATAGATTGAACTTCCACCCTGGAAGCCACCTTAAGAAGATTAGCGAGGAGGAGTCGTTGGCCCTCGTGGCGGAGTCTATAAACTTGGCTCTGGAGCGCACGAAGGGCGTTACGGCGGTTATCGAGAACACCGCGGGACAGGGCTCGAATCTCGGTTATAAGTTCGAGCATCTGGCATATATTATTGAGAGGGTTGAGGATAAGAGCCGCGTTGGCGTATGCCTCGATACTTGCCACTCGTTTGCTGTGGGCTATGACCTTCGCACGAAGGAGGCTCTGGATGCTACGTTTTCGGAGTTTGAGCGCATCGTAGGCTTCAAATATCTGCGTGGTATGCACCTTAACGATGCCCTAAAGCCGTTGGGTAGCCGCGTGGACCGTCACGCACCTCTTGGCGATGGCGAGATAGGCTGGGAGTGCTTCCGATATATTATGGGCGATGCGCGTTTCGATAATATACCGCTTGTTCTGGAGACTCCCGATGAGGCTCGCTGGGCGGAGGAGATTGCGCAGTTGAAGGGCTTTGCAAATTTGTAGTGAGGATTAACTAAAACGATTGAATATGAGACGGATAGTAGTGATTATTATGGCGGTGTTGTGCGTCGAGGCGCTCCACGCGCAAGTGACAATTGAGCGACCTTATGCCGTAGGTGCGGATATCTCGTGGCTGCAGTGGCAGGAGGATAGTGGCGTGCGCTTCTCGGATGGTGGTGTTGAGGGTGATGCTATAGAGATTCTCCGCGATAATGGTATGAACTACATCCGTTTGCGTATCTTTGTGAGCCCAAAGTCGGAACTTGGCTACTCGCAGCGCGATGGCTACTGTGACTTGGAGCATACGCTAAAGATGGCGAAGCGTATCAAGGAGGCGGGTATGTACTTCTTGTTGGATTTCCACTACTCGGATAATTGGGCCGACCCCGCAAAGCAGATTATGCCTCAGGCGTGGCAGACCTACTCTTATGATGAGGTGCGTGATGCGCTCTATGAGCATACGCGCGAGGTGCTTCAGGCTCTCGAGAAGCAGGGTACGATGCCCGATATGGTGCAGGTGGGTAACGAGGTTAGCAATGGTATGTGTTGGCCTTATGGCTCTGTGCGTCATTCGTTTGAGGGACTATGTGGTTTGTTGCGCGAGGGCGTTCGTGCCGTTAGGGAGTATGCCCCATCTGCCGAGATTATGCTTCACGTGGCATTGGGAGGTCAGGCCGAGGAGTCGCAACGCTTCTTCGATGCTATGGCCGAATATGGCGTGGAGTATGACCTCATAGGACAGTCATACTACCCAGAGTGGCACGGCACGTTGGAGGAGTTGGAACGTAATGCTCGCGACCTCGTGGAGCGATATAATAAGCCGCTAATCGTTGTTGAGTATCGCGATTACTATACTGATATTGAGCGTATTGTAAGTTCGTTGCCTAATGGCTTGGGACGCGGAACATTTATCTGGGAGGCGACATCACCACAGTGGGGAAAGCTCTTTGATGAGAGTGGCGCGGCAACCGAGGCCTTGGATGCGTATAATCGTTAAACAAAGAGAGAATGGGATTTGCAGAATTGATTTTGATAGCCATTAGTTTGGCTATGGATGCCTTCGCTGTGTCGTTGGGTAAGGGCCTTTCGGCACGTTGTGTTACTCGCCGTCACGCGATGATTGCTGGAGGTTGGTTTGGTGGTTTTCAGGCACTTATGCCTGTCATAGGCTATCTCCTCGGCCATAGTTTTGCGGGTGTTGTGACGGATGTCGACCATTGGTTGGCATTTGCACTGTTGGCACTTATTGGCGGAAATATGATTCGTGAGGCGATATGGGGCGATGACGAGAAGCAGGATGGTGACTTTGCGCCACGTAAGATGTTTGTGATGGCCGTGGCAACAAGCATCGACGCGTTGGCCGTAGGTATCACTATGGCATTTCTCGATGTTAATATCTGGATTGCCGCGACGGTAATCGGTGTTGTGACCTTCGCAATCTCGGCTGCGGGAGTTATGCTCGGCAGAAAGGTTGGTGGCTGGCTTGGCAGCAAGGCGGGAATTCTCGGAGGTGTTATTCTTATATACCTCGGCATAAAGATTCTCTTAGAACATTTAGGGGTGCTATCGTAGTGATAGCAACCCCTTTAATTTTGTGCCCAGCTCGGAGTTCTCCATAATGCCGTTAATCTGCTCGGCACCACAGCCATATAGATATATAGGTAGCATCGTGCCAGAGTGGCCGCCTGTTGTCCAGCGATACTCAACACCCTGCTCCGAGAGGCAGAAGTTGGCATCGCAACTCACAATCGAGAGGCCTCCAGTCTCGTGATCTCCCGTCACCATTACCAAGGTGCCAGGGGTGTTATTGGCATACTCTACGGCAACCTCCATAGCCTCCATAAAGTCGTGCATCTCACCCTGTTGTGCTATGGCGTCGTTGGCGTGGCCCATACCATCTATTAGCGAACCCTCGACCATCAGCACAAAGCCATTGTTGTTATCCTCCAAAAGACGCAACGCCTCGCGTGTTGCTGCGGCGAGATAGCCCTTGCGCTCCTCAATCTCTTTATCTGCTACCAGAACCATAACTCGCTGATTAGCATCTATCTTCGATATATCGTCGAGGCTCTCGGCAAGGGTATAGCCGTGTTGCTTTACCCTTTTATCGAACTTGTTGCCATATAGCTCCGCAAAGAAGGCCTTGCCTCCACCTATTGCCACGTCGAGAGAGCTTGCAAGGAGCTGCTCGGTAATTGCGAGGTAGTCGTGACGGCTGGGGATATGGGCATAGAATGCCGCAGGTGTGGCGTGCTGAAGATATGTCGTAACCACTACGCCCGTTGCCATACCCTTGCTCTGCGCAACCTCCATAAGTGACTCTACTGCAGTGCCGTCGGGTGTTACGCCGAGGTAGGTGTTGTTGGTCTTATATCCCGTTGCCAATGCCGTACCCGATGCTGCCGAGTCGGTGATGCGATTATCCGCCGAGTAGGTCTTTTGTAGTGCGATGTTCTCCGCACGGTCGAAGATAGTTTCGTTATAACCGTTCTCAACCTGCATCATTGTCGCTGATGCCAGGCCCATACCATCACCAATAAGGAATATGATGTTCTTGATAGGCTCCTGTGCCGTAATAGTTGTGAGCGACAGAAGCATTGACGCTAATATAATAGATAATCTTCGCATAATCAAGATTTTAAGTTATTACAATTTTATAAACTTGCCCTCTGTCCAACAGTGAGTTAGCGCTCCACGTTGCCAGATGCCACGACGCTGCACCACGCTCTTTCCCTCCGAGAGAAACTCTACGCCAAGGCCGTGACGCTCTCCGCACTCCTGCATACCGCAAAACGTGATACGCCCCTCTGCGTCACGCTCCACAAGCATCGTGTCGGGGATTTCGCCCGCTATGTAAATCTTCTCGGAGTGGTCGCTGCGTTCTATATACTTCACGCCTGCCACAACATCCTCGGTGGCATAGCCAAGGTCGCTATTGAAAATCTTCTCCTCGCCAATAATACCTACGCTATGGCGCGTAAGGGGCATATATGCGCCCGAGAAGCTTATCTCGTGCTCAATCCATCCGAAGCCAGAAATCGCGCCACCATCCTCAATGCCCCAGGTCCTGATGTCGTGATACTCCAGAATATCTCGCATAGGGGCTACCTCGTCGCGAAGATAGTGCATCTTGAAGTTCTGAATTATATGCTCCACATCCATACTCGATATTACTTTTTGCAAATGTAGCAAAAATATTCTATCTTCGCAATTAAAATATTGTGTATGGCAGATGTTCGTATAGCCGAGGATTGGAAGGCGATTCTCGGAGAGGAGTTCTCGAAACCCTATTTCGAGGAGCTTGTAAAGTTTGTGAAGGCGGAGTATGCCTCGGGTGTTGTATATCCCGCGGGCGGTAACATATTTCGTGCCTTCGATAAGTGTAAGTTCGATGATTTGAAGGTTGTTATCATCGGTCAGGACCCCTATCACGGCCCTGGACAGGCCAATGGTCTCTGCTTCTCGGTGAATGACGGTGTGCAGTTTCCGCCCTCTCTGCAGAATATCTTTAAGGAGGTGGCTTCGGATGTTGGCACTCCTATTCCCACGTCGGGAAACCTCGACCGCTGGGCAGAGCAGGGTGTACTCCTTCTAAACGCTGTGCTTACGGTTAGGGCGCACACGGCAGCCTCGCACGCGGGACGTGGCTGGGAGCAGTTTACGGATGCTGTGGTTAGGGCTATCGCCGAGCGTAAGCAGGGTGTGGTCTATATGCTGTGGGGTAGTTATGCGCAGAAGAAGGGCGCTATTGCCAACCCTCGTGAGAACCTTATTCTCAAGGCGGTGCATCCATCGCCACTATCGGCATACAGAGGCTTCTTCGGTTGTAAGCACTTCTCCGCTGCAAACGACTATCTCCGCGCAATGGGTAAGCAGGTCATCGAGTGGTAATCTGCGGGTTAGCTCCCGAGGCTGAAAAATATGTGATAAAAGAGGCGAAAAAGGGGCTTTAATTCCCAAAATTTTTTGTACCTTTGACATCATAATGGAGCCTTCGTGGGCATTAATGAAGAAACAAAATAGAAAAACGATATAGCTATGGCAAAATTTGTTGTTGAGGGTGGTCATCGCCTAAAGGGTGAGATTGTGCCACAGGGTGCCAAAAATGAGGCCCTTCAGATTATATGTGCTGCGTTGCTAACCCCAGAGCGCGTGGTGTTGCACAACGTGCCGATTATCTCGGATGTTATGCAGCTCCTCGAGCTTTTGCAGAAGATGGGCGTTAAGGTGGAGCGTCTGGGCGATGATTGCTTTGCAATTCAGGCCGATGAGGTAGACCTTGAGTACTTGCGTACGTCGGACTACCATAAGCGTTGCCGCCGTCTGCGTGGCTCGGTGATGATGATTGGCCCACTCCTTACTCGTTTCGGCGTAGGCTTTATGCCAAAGCCGGGTGGCGATAAGATTGGTCGCCGTCGTCTCGATACTCACTTCCTCGGCTTCCAGAAGCTCGGTGCGGACTTCAACTTCGATATCAGCGATGAGTTCTATACCGTTGAGGCAAAGCGTCTAAAGGGTACGTATATGCTTCTTGATGAGGCGTCGGTTACGGGTACTGCCAATATCGTTATGGCGGCTGTGCTTGCCGAGGGCCGTACGACTATCTACAACGCGGCGTGTGAGCCATACTTGCAGCAGTTGTGTAAGATGCTTAACCGTATGGGAGCAAAGATTTCGGGTATCGCCTCGAACTTGCTTACGATTGATGGTGTGGAGTCGCTCGGAGGTACGGAGCATACTATGCTTCCAGATATGATTGAGGTGGGTAGCTTCATCGGTATGGCGGCTATGACACGCTCGGAGCTTACCATCAAGAACGTATCGTACGACAACCTCGGTATCATCCCACAGCAGTTTGCGCGTATGGGTATCCGCTTCGAGCAGCGTGGCGACGATATCTATATCCCAGCACAGGATACTTACAGCATCGAGAGCTTTATCGATGGCTCGATTATGACCATCGCTGATGCTCCGTGGCCAGGTCTTACGCCAGATTTGTTGTCTATCTTCTTGGTTGTAGCAACGCAGGCTAAGGGTTCGGTACTTATCCACCAGAAGATGTTCGAGAGCCGTCTCTTCTTCGTAGATAAGCTCATAGATATGGGTGCGCAGATTATCCTTTGCGACCCTCACCGTGCTACGGTTATTGGCCTTGACCACCGCTTGCCACTACGTGCTGCGAATATGACCTCGCCAGATATCCGTGCGGGTGTGGCGTTGTTGATAGCGGCTATGAGTGCCGAGGGTACAAGTACTATTCAGAATATCGAGCAGATTGACCGTGGTTACCGCGATATCGATACACGTCTTAATGCTCTGGGTGCCAAGATTATCCGTTTGGATGAGTAATTTATAATTTAATAGAGATAATGTTTTTAGAGAGTAACAAGCATAAAGGTTGGATAGAGGTTGTCTGTGGCTCGATGTTCTCGGGAAAGACCGAGGAGCTTATACGTCGTATGACGCGCGCGCAGTTTGCTAACCTCAAGGTTGAGATTTTCAAACCATCTATCGACGTGCGCTACTCCGAGGTGGAGGTTGTGTCGCACGACTCGAATGCCATACAGTCTACGCCCGTGGAGTCGGCGCAGAATATTCTGCTTCTGGCAACCGACGTAGATGTTGTGGGTATCGACGAGGCGCAGTTCTTCGACGATGGTATTGTCGAGGTGTGCCGTAAGTTGGCCGATAGCGGTATTCGTGTGATTGTTGCGGGCTTGGATATGGACTATATGGGTGTTCCATTTGGCCCTATGCCTGCGCTTATGGCTACGGCGGAGTATGTCACCAAGGTGCACGCTATTTGTGTACGTTGTGGCGACTTGGCGCACCACTCTCATCGTCTTACTCAGGATGATAAGCAGGTGTTGCTCGGTGCGCAGGATACCTATCAACCTATTTGCCGTCACTGTTTTAAGGAACTTCGAGGAGAGAAATAAGATATGCAGAAAGCAGTAGAAAAGTGCGTGGAGGTGCTTCGCGCGGGAGGTATTATCCTCTACCCAACAGATACTATATGGGGCATCGGTTGTGACGCCACAAATGAGGAGGCGGTGCAGAAGGTCTATGCCCTAAAGCGTAGTCAGGATAAGCACTCGATGTTGTGCTTGTGTCGCGACGCAGATATGATTGTTCGCTATGTAAATCGCGCTCCAGGCATTGCATTCGAGGTTATGGAGCTCTCGGATAAGCCTCTTACGGCGATTCTTCCAGGTGCTACGGGTGTTGCGCCAAGCCTTATCCCTGAGACGGGAACTCTGGGCGTTCGTGTTCCGCAACACGACTTCTGTCAGGCGTTGCTACGTAAGTTTGGTAAGCCTATTGTCTCTACCTCGGCGAATATCTCGGGCGAGGTTGCGGCAAAGCGCCTAAAGGATGTGGCACAGGAGATTATCGACGGCGTGGATTATGTTGTTCACCCACGCTTCGAGGGTAAGCCTACGCTCAAGCCAAGCTCTATTATCGCCTTTGGCGAGGATTCCGAGATTCAGATTATCCGTCAGTAAGAGAGTAGGGTATGGCAAAGCAGATTATAACACCTGTGCAGAAGCGATTCTCGGATGTAGACTCGTTTATGCACGTAAATAACATCTGGCAGCAGAGCTACTTCGATATGGGTAAGACGGCGTTCTATACCCAGGTGCTTGGTATTACGGGTGTCTTCGATAAGTTGCGTATCATCACCGCTTCGACACATACCGACTACTATGGTCAGGTGCGTCTTACGGATGATATTGTTGTGGTGACGGATGTATCGCGCATTGGCAATAAGAGTATGACTCTGCATCAGCGCATTATGTTGGGCGATAAGTGTCTCACGGAGAGTAGCTCCGTGATGGTGGCCTTCGACTTCGAAACGCAGCAAACTGTGGCTATGCCAGAGGAGTGGCGTGTGAAATTGGAAGAGTATCTTATCCATTCGGAGGGGTAATAGTTCCGTTCGTACATAAAATAGCACCATTGGGAAATTTCTCTCAATGGTGCTTTTCTATATGGTTAATTTTGTGTAACTTTGCCGAGTCTATGTATTTATACATAGCGCAATACCGACAATATTAACTTTTAGATACACATCAATGAAAACGCTTCGCTTTTTGATGATGGCTTTTGTAGCCGTCGTGATGATGGGATGTGCTGGTAAGGATCCAGGCATCATATTCCCGGATGTTCCTCCTGTTCCACCAGCGCCAACCCCTGGCCCTTCAGAGTATCCGCTAATCTCTACAGACCCAGCCTTCGTAACAGAGGCTATGACCGAGGATATAACTGTTATCCTCAATACTGCAGGTACCGCTGCCGAGGGCTTTACAGGTGAGTTGTATGCTCACACAGGTGTGCTTACTACCGAGAGCTCATCTACGGGCGACTGGAAGCACGTCTTGGCAGAGTGGGGTAATAACATCCCAGAGTGCAAACTCGAGCGTAAGGAGGATAACCTTTGGCACTATGTAATCAAGGGTGGTGTTCACGCGTGGTACAACGTCCCAGAGGGCGAGACTGTAACACATATCTGCTTCGTATTCCGCTCTGCAGATAGCAAGTTGGAGGTAAAGGATAATGGTCAGGATATCTTCGTGGAGCTTGCCAAGGAGGGTATGTCTGTTAAGTTCCTCACACCAAAGCACGGCGATATCTACCAGGTGGGTGATGAGATTGCCGTACAGACACAGCAGCAGGCTACAACAAACGTGAAGTTGTATAAGAACGATACTGCCGTTGCCGAGACAGGTGGCGCAACATTGACATATACCTACACTCCAACCGAGGCCGAGGATATCATCTTCAAGGTGGTTGCTACCGATGGTAAGGAGGCTATCGAGGAGTCTATCGCTGTTGCGGTGCTTGGCGAGACAGAGAGCGCAGCGCGTCCTGCAGATGCAGAGTGTGGTGTAACCGTAAATGGCAATGAGGCAACGTTCGTACTCTTTGCTCCTGGCAAGAAGTCAGTGGTGTTGCTCGGTGACTTCAACGAGTATGCTCCATCTAACGAGACTATGATGAAGCGCGACGGCGACTACTTCTGGATTACTATTTCAGGTCTTGAGGAGGGTGTTGAGTATGGCTACCAGTACCTCGTAGATGGTATACTCAAGATTGGTGACCCTTATGCAACAAAGATTCTCGATCCTTGGAACGACAAGTGGATTGACGCTTCGGTATATCCTAACTTGAAGGCTTATCCTTCGCAGTACACATCGGATATCGTATCGGTATTCGAGATTAACCCAGAGGAGTATCAGTGGACCGCAACATCGTATGAGCGTCCTGCGGAGAACTCTCTTGCAATCTATGAGTTGCTCGTGCGTGACTTTACCGAGGCGGGCTCTATCGATGCCGTTACAGAGAAGTTGGACTATCTCGAGAATTTGGGTGTTAACGCTATCGAGCTTATGCCTATCCAGGAGTTCGATGGTAATGACTCTTGGGGCTACAACCCTTGCTTCTACTTCGCAACAGATAAGGCTTATGGTACCGATACGGACTATAAGGAGTTTATCGACGAGTGCCACAAGCGCGGTATCGCAGTTATTGTCGACGTTGTGTTCAACCACGCAACAGGTCAGTTCCCTTATGCGAAGATGTGGTGGGATGCTGGTGCGAATAAGACATCATCGCAGAACCCATTCTTCAACGTTGAGGCACCTCACAACTGGAGCGTATTCCACGACTTCAACCACACATACGCAGAGACCGTAAACTACTTCGACGAGGTTCTCGAGTATTGGATGGAGGAGTATAATGTCGATGGCTTCCGCTTCGACCTCACAAAGGGCTTCGTGCAGACCCCTTCGAACTACGATGCTGGTGGCTACTCTGCACAGCGTATTGGTATCTTGAAGCACTATGCCGAGACTATCCGCGCCGTAGATGAGGATGCTTACATCATCTTCGAGCACTTCTGCGACCAGTCGGAGGAGAATGAGCTTTACAATAGCGTTGGCGCACTCTGCTGGAACAATAACCAGCGTAACGGCTACAAGCAGTCGGTACTCGGCTATACCGGTAGCAGCTTCTCGGACTTCAAGAAGGGTCGTATCAACAATATCGAGACTCACGACGAGGAGCGTATCGCATACGACGCTGTTAAGTATGGCCAGAGCTGGGTTAAGGGCGATTGGGCTGTTATCTCGAAGCGTCTTCAGGCTGTTTACGCCTTCCACTTCCTCACTCCATATCCTAAGATGATGTGGCAGTTTGGTGAGCTTGGCTACGACGTATCTATCGAGGAGAATGGCCGTACAGGTCGCAAGCCAGTGCGTTGGAACTACTTCGAGGATGCTAACCGTAAGGCTCTCTACGACGCTATGTCGAAGGTTATCTCTTGGCGTACCGACCACGAGGAGTATTATGGTCAGGATAACGTAACTGTACACACTTGGTCGGTTGGTGATGCCCAGATGGGTGGTAAGGTACTCGTAATGGATAAGGTTATCGTTGTTGCGAACTTCAACAACGCAGTGTCTACAACTACGGTGAACGTACCATCGGCGGGTGAGTGGACAAATCTTATGACAGGCGAGAAGGTGCAGCTCGGCTCATCGCATAGCTTTACCCTCGCGGCGAGCGACTACATCGTACTTGTAAAGGAATAAACCAAGGTAATATAAGTTTCCGCTGCCTTACGTGGCTATATGCTGCGTAAGGCAGTTTTATTCACTTTGCGAGAATATGCAATTTTCAGCTGCGCGGCTCATAAAAAAGCGATAAAGTGCTGATTTATGGAGCGATGAAAATGGAATATAAATTCATTGTATGCAGAAATATTGCATTAATAATGTGGTAGTTTCAAAATATATCTCTATATTTGCGGACCAAAATCGAAAGAGATAAATTTATATACATTTTTAAAAAACTAAATTATTAACTTTATGAAGAATTTTAAGCACTATCTTATTGCGATGGTAGCACTCGTTGCTGGTTTCGCAATTAGCGCTTGTACTCCTGACACCCCAGAGCCAGGCCCTAGCGCAAAGACCTCTAT
>JADBON010000228.1:0-2882 GCA_015656305.1 Alistipes sp. | reverse complement strand
CAATGCCAAGTGCAAGCGGTTACGCTCACCACCAGACAATACACCACACTTCTTCTCCTGGTCAGCACCGTTGAAGTTGAAGCGACCTACGTATGCACGTGCCGGAACCTGACGGTTACCAAGCTGGATAAGGTCAGAGTTCTGTGAGATAACCTCATATACGGTCTTTTCGGGGTCGATAGACTTATGCTGCTGGTCTACGTATGCAAGTTTTACGGTAGGACCTACGCGGAAGCTACCCGATGTAGGCTCCTCAAGGCCCATAATCATACGGAATAGGGTAGTCTTACCAGTACCGTTAGCACCGATAACACCTACGATACCTGCTGGTGGCAATGAGAACTCGAGGTTTTCGTAGAGAACTCTATCGCCGAAGGCCTTGGTAACGCCGTGTGCCTCGATGACAAGGTCACCCAAACGTGGACCATTAGGGATGTAAATCTCGAGCTTCTCCTCGCGCTCCTTCGTATCGGCATTCATCATCTTGTCGTAAGCCGAAAGACGTGCCTTAGACTTGGCGTGACGGCCCGATGGAGACATACGTACCCACTCCAACTCACGCTCGAGAGTCTTGCGACGCTTGCTCTCCTGCTTCTCCTCCATAGCCATACGCTGAGTCTTCTGCTCCAACCAGCCAGAGTAGTTACCCTTCCAAGGAATACCCTCACCGCGGTCAAGCTCCAAGATCCAACCTGCTACGTTGTCGAGGAAGTAACGGTCGTGAGTAACGGCGATAACCGTACCCTTATACTGCTGAAGGTGCTGCTCCAACCAGTCGATACTCTCGGCATCGAGGTGGTTGGTAGGCTCATCGAGAAGCAATACGTCAGGCTGCTGAAGAAGCAGACGGCACAATGCTACACGACGGCGCTCACCACCCGACAAAACGCTTACGTTCTGGTCTGGGTCTGGACAGCGCAACGCATCCATAGCACGCTCCAAAACGCTATCAAGCTCCCAACCATTTACGTGGTCGATCTTCTCATAAAGCTCGCCCTGACGCTCGATAAGACGTGCCATCTCGTCGTCGTCCATAGGCTCGCAGAGCTTCATATTAATATCCTCGTACTCCTTCAAGAGAGCTACTGTGGATGCTGCGCCCTCCTCTACAATCTCCTTTACGGTCTTTGTAGGGTCAAGCTGTGGCTCCTGCTCGAGGTAGCCAACGCTGTAACCTGGTGAGAATACCACCTCACCCTGATAGCTCTTGTCGATACCTGCGATAATCTTCATAAGTGTAGACTTACCCGAGCCGTTAAGACCGATGATACCAATCTTTGCGCCATAGAAGAACGACAGGTAGATGTTGTTCAAAATCTTCTTGTTGTTGTTAAGCACCTTGCTCACACCAACCATCGAAAAAATAATTTTCTCGTCTGCCATATATAGTTAGTTTTTGATTTTTCTCGCGTATCGGACAAAGATAGTAAAATTTATTTTAACACGCAAATATTTTATATTTGGCTCCCTATTTGCACTGCGAAACGGTGAATCTTAAAATTTTCGAGAATATGAAAAATACTCTTAAAGGAACTCTCACGGAGGAGAACCTCTTGAAGGCTTTTGCTGGTGAGAGTCAGGCTCGTAGCCGCTACACCTTCTTCGCATCGCAAGCCAAAAAGGATGGTTACGAGCAGATTGCCGCAGTGTTTCAAACTACCGCCGAGCAGGAGTTGGAACACGCCCAGCGCTTCTTTAAATATTTAGAGGGTGGTGTGGCAACTATCCATAATGCCTCATATCCCGCGGGTGTCATCTCGACCACCGAGAATAACCTTGTCGCCGCAGCCGAGGGAGAGCACGATGAGTGGGAGAATCTATACTCTGCGTTTGCCGAGATTGCCGCTGCCGAGGGGTTTTCCAAGGTAGCACTTACGTTTCGCCACGTAGCTGAAGTAGAGAAGGAGCACGAACGTCGTTACTTAAAGCTACTCAGTCGTTTAACTGATGGCGATTTCTTCCGCCGTAATGGTGAAATTGTATGGCAGTGTCGCAATTGTGGATATATCGTTAAGTCGAGTATGGCACCGAAGATTTGCCCTTCGTGTGAGCACGAACAGAAGTATTTTGAGCCTATGGCAGATAACTATTAGGCGTGCTAAAAGTGTTGAAAGAGAGAGGGTAGTAACCGTTTGGATTACTACCCTTCGTTATAATGTTGCATTACTGCATCTTCTCTATGATGTCGCCTATCGTTTCGAGAGGTAACTCGCCAGAGATGACTACCACGCCACCTTCGTCGCCCTCCTTTACCGTAATGATAAGGTCGTTTACCACGTCACCCTCGCCAACGCAATATATGTCGACCATCGAGTCCTCCTCATTTGCCGATAAGATAGGTTTTAGTTTGAGTTTCTTGATGATTTTTGCGCTGCGCTTGACGATTTTGTTGCTCTGCTTCTTGTTCTCGGAAATAATGATAATTATATTCTCGATAAACTCTGTTGCCTCGGCAAACTCGCCAGCCATCATCTGTATCATCTTGCCATCGAGATTCATAGCCGTTACACCCTCCACGTTGGTGTACTGCTCACAGAGCTCTTCGAATTTGGGCTGATTTGCCATTGCTGCCATAGGCAATAGCATCATTACTAAAAGAATAAGACGTTTCATATAAATCTTTTTTTAAGTTAATAGTTATCATTAAAACATATTTGTAAGCGAGTCAATATGGTTAACTTCAAGGTTGTCGCCCGTGATGTAAACCACCACACAAGTATCCTCTTCTTGGGTGATTATAACCAGCTCCTTAATGCAGTCGTTCTCGCTTCGGTGATAGATACTCACACTCTCGTCGCCTGAATTCACGCTCATCATAACCGTCAACGGTGCAACTACGGATGCCATCTGCTTTCTAAACTGCGGAATAAGCTCCTTGTTCT
>JADBON010000279.1:0-2370 GCA_015656305.1 Alistipes sp. | reverse complement strand
GACCCGTTCGACCATAAGCCAGAGGGTATGCGCGGAGGTATCGACATTGTCGACTTGGCAAACCTAACCTCGTGTGCCTTTATCCAGACGCAGGACGTAGGACGTGTTGCCAAGGATGGTAGTTTTATGATTGAAGGACGTATCGCGGGTAGTGATATTCGTGGCTGTAACCTTCTTGTACACAATATCTTGTAATGAAATATAATAGCGACATATTGAGGGCATTACACCAGGAGTTGTATGATGTTCTTGGCGAGGTTGTGCGTGTCTGCGAGGCGGCCGATATTCCCTATTTTATTCAGGGTGGAACGGCTATTGGTGCGCACTTCTTCGAGGATATAGTGCCGTGGGATGATGATGTGGATCTTGGTATGACGCGTGAAAATTATGAGCGTTTCTTGCGTGAGGCACCTGCGCTTTTGGGCGAAGGTTATCAGTTGCAAGAGTTTACTACGGAGAGTGATACGCCGTTCTATTATATAAAAATCCGTAAGCGTAACACCCGTTTTGTGGAGAGTGAGTGGGTGGATTTGCCTATCTCGGAGGGTATATATGTCGATATCTTTCCGTATGATATAATCCCTGATGATGAGCGCCTTAGGAGGTCGCAGCGCCGTAAGGTTGGCTTCCTTGTGAACTGCTTTATGGCAAAGAGCGTGTGGCTATGGCGCTGGTTTGGAAGGGCGAATAATGGGGTAGTGTTCCCCAAGAGTTGGTTGTCGTGCGCGGCGATAAAGTTATACTCGTTATTACACTCCAAGGAGCAGATATACAATAAGTTAAAGCGTGAGATGACGCGCTATAACGATAGCGATGGCGCCTACTACAACATCGTGCGAATGCCGAAGGATATGATAGCCCGCACGGCAATAGAGAATCTTGAGCCACGTAAGTTTGGCGAGATGATGGTTATGGCACCTTCGAATCTTGAGACCTACCTTCGTAGCCACTATGGCGATATCCAGAAGTGGCTGCCCGAGCCGTTGCGCTTAAATCACGCTCCCGAGGTGTTGAGTTTCGAGCGCCGTATAACCTCCACAGAGTCGGAGTCTATATCGGTAGTTATTCCGTTGTATAATAAGGAGTTGGAGGTAGAGCGAGCCTTGCGCTCGGTGCTTTCGCAGAGCCTTATGCCTGGGGAGATTATCGTTGTGGATGATGGCTCGACGGATGGCTCACGTGCGATTGTTGAGAGGGTGATGAGTGAGAATACGGATGTCAATATCCGTCTTATTTTGCAGGAGAATGCGGGTGTCAGTGCTGCACGAAATAGGGGTATTCAGGAGGCGAAGGGCGACTATGTTGCGCTCCTCGATGCGGATGATTTTTGGTTGTCGGGATATATCGCCGAAGTGTGTAGAATGATGGCATATTACCCCAATATGGAGGCCTACTCTACGGCATTTGATATAGTTTCGGGCGGGAGTCGTGTTCGAGCGGCAGTGCCTGAAAATGAGGGTGTTGTAAACCCCGCGGAGGAGGCGCTTAAGAGTCGATATCCTATAATTCCGTCGACCTCGACGCTGCTTCGTAGCGTGGTTCTGGATTGTGGCGGTTTCCCTGAGGGAATGCGTATTGGCGAGGACCAGTGGCTATGGGTAAAGATGATGCAACGTGGCTGCCGCTTTGCCTTCTCGCCAATGTCGTTGGTGCGTTACTCGCGAGAGGCATCCAACCGCTCGGCAGCGATATATCGCTCGGAGCAGAGCGCTCACTCGTTGGAGGAGCTTTATAGCCCTACGCAGGATGCTACGTTGAACGAGTATGTGGCACGTATAGCCCTCGGCAAGGCTATTACGCAGAGTGTGCGTGGTGGTACTGAGGATGCGCGACGTGCCGAAAAATTCTTCTCATATACACAGTTGTCACGCAGACAATTACGCCGTTTGCGAGTGTTGAATATGCTTCCTGTGGCGTTACGTTCTGCGGTGGATAGACTCTACGCATCGCTGGCGTGGCTTGTGAAGAGGCGCGGTCTTTAGCCTCTAAAAATCTCTTTTTTAGATTATTTCTCACGTTAGGAGTTGTTTATTTCATAAGTTTTTGTATATTTGTATTTTGAAACAAACGAAAACTATGAATAATAGACTCAAGATAGGTATCTCACAGGGCGACACTAACGGTATCGGCTGGGAGGTAATCCTCAAAATATTATCCGATAATCGTATTGCGGAGCTATGCACCCCTGTGGTATATGGTTCGGCGAAGGCTGCATCCTACTACGAGCGCACGCTCAAGGAGTATGAGCCTGTGAAATTTATGGTTGTAGATGGTGCGGAGAATGCACAGATAGGACGTTGTAACCTCGTGGAGTGTTGCAGCGATAATATCTCGATTACCCCTGGTAAGCCATCAAAGGCGGGTGGTGAG
>JADBON010000035.1:0-8590 GCA_015656305.1 Alistipes sp. | reverse complement strand
ATTGTAATGTACATATATATTAAAAATCCAAATATTTTGCATAAATATTCAGACAGGACACAAATAAACCACATTTTCACGCAATTAGTTCAATTTTGACTTTGTTATACGACCATACCAATGTTACGGTTCCGAGTACTTAATTGAGGATTCGCCTTGGCGAGTCCTTTTTTTATTACTCCTCAATAAGTGCGGTTGCCGCTTCAAGAATCTCATCACGCAGTGCGCGAGGTGTTACATTCTTCTGAATAACACGCAAATAGGAGTTGAAAATCTGCTCACGGATAAAGCTACCTGTAAGGTCGCCCGTAAGGTGTACAGCATTCCAATGACGCTTGTTTAGATGCCACGCCTCGGTAACCTCCTCATACCTATCTCGCAGTTCAATGGCGATATCGGGATCGCACTTAACAGCCACCTGGTCGTGATGCGATAGGGTAGTTAGCGCAAACATTCGCCCGCCAACCTTATAGACCAACGTATCGTCATCAAAGGGCAGCGTCTCCTCGGCATAGGGTAGCGAGAGGCAATATTCACGTATCTCCTCGATGCTCATATTACCCCTTTATAAGAAGCACAACGGCATTCGCGGAGACTCCCTCCTCTCGTCCCTCGAAGCCAAGGCGCTCGGTTGTAGTGGCCTTCACGGAGATGCGGTCTACATCTATGCCAACAACCTCGGATAGGGTAGCACGCATAGTGTCGATATGTGGACGGAGTTTTGGTCGTTGCATAGCAATAGTGCAATCTATATTACTAATATTGTAGCCTTTAGATGTAATTATATCAATGACCTCTTTAAGTAAAATTCGCGAGTCAATACCCTTATATTTATTATCGCTATCGGGGAATAACTTGCCGATATCTCCCAGTGCTAAAGCACCAAGTAGAGCATCGCAAATGGCGTGTATTGCCACATCACCATCCGAGTGTGCAACACAACCCTTTGTATGAGGTACTTTAACACCACACAACGTCAACTGCAACCCTTCGGCAAGGGCGTGAACATCATAACCACAACCAACTCTAATATCCATAATCTAAACTTTTAGTTATTCGACTACTCAACTTTCTCTACCTCGCCAAGCGATACATACCACACGTAACCCTCGATACTCTGGTAGCACTCCATATCGCGAAGCAGATTCATATACTCCTTCATCTGGCGACTATAACTCTTGCTCCGTTTTTCGCCAAATTTGTAATCCACGACAACAACTCTACCATCCTTAATCATCACTCTATCAGGGCGACGTATATCACCTTGTGAGATGATACTTGCCTCACGCTTCACATCATCCCACGAACCATTAAACCACTCGTTAACAATAGGGTTATCAAGCATTGCCTCAATCTTTACTTGAAGCGCATTAGCCTCACCTTCGTCTATGTATCCTCCCAACATCAGTGTGCGTAGTGCGGTACGTATATCCTCATAAGTTGTCGCCTTCTCGAAGATAGAGTGTAGGCGCAAACCCATACCCAATGACTCATTTTCATAAGTCATTCCCTCGTCAAGGTATCGCTTTGCGGGGTAATGCACCTTGACAGTTGGCATATGCGAGAGGTAATTCTCCAAGAGCTCCTCCTCCACAACATCGTGCCCCTTGTGCGATGATACGCTCTTAATAGGCTCACCGTAGGTGTATTGTAGTGCTGTCAACACTCCGCCCTCGATGATATTTTTAGGCGCAGGACATACATTCTTCACACCATTTACCAACAACTTTGAAGTGGAACTGATATTCTCGCTACTACTTTTACTCTCTAAATTCGTAGCAACATATAGATACAACTCCTTTGAAGCGCGTGTCAATGCAACATAGAGCAAATTTAGGTTATCTACGTGATTCATAACAAGTTCGCGATAATACGCATCAGCAAACACAGACTCCTTCATATTGCCACTGTATGATACGGGGAAGGCTCCGATAGAGGCCACATCGCCACTATTATCATCCGCCACCGCCCAAACGATAGGGTCGTTAAGTGGACTTGGGTTGATATTCCAATTCGCATAAGGGATAATCACCACGTCGCGCTCCAAGCCCTTGGCCTTATGGATGGTCATAATCTCGATAGTATCATCCGACATTTCCACCGCAACATTGGCCTTATTGCCACGCTCCTCCCACCACTTCAGGAAGAGACTGATATCTGCCGTACGAGATGTCGTGAAGGCGATAACCTGCTCGTGCATAGCTTGTAAGAATGCGATGCTCTCCTTATGCTGATTAAGCTTGTAGTATGAGATTATCTCCTCGAAAGCCTCCATTGGCGATAGGTGTGCCAATCGTGCAAGAAATGCCAACTCATCACTATCGAGCTGACTATCAAATGGGAGATTTAGGAAACGGTTATGCAAACCTCTGTCAATGTCATTCGAGGAGTTAATTGCAAGGCGCAACACCGCCATAATAAACTCCACAATATCGCAACCCTCAAGCGTGAGGGAGTCTGCCATAAGGATGTTAAATCCCGAAAGATTCTGCGATGTGAACTTCTGCTCCTTATATGCAAATAGCTGATTTGCAACCTTTACCGCATCGCCACCTCGACGGACCAAGATAAGGATATCTCGATATTTATAACCTCGTTCGATAGCGCTCTCAATAGCCTTTATGAATGGTGAGTCGGTAACATCCTTATTATATGTACATACCTCTACATAACCCTTCTCCTCGCTCTCGATAGCAGCCTCTTGGCCGTGGTCGCTATACGCCTTGAGAAGGATGTCATACAACTCGGCATAGGTCTCCGCCTTAATCTTGCCACTCTCCTTCGCGCTGTTCAAATGTCCATTTAAGAAGCTATTGTCCAACTGCACCATCTGGCTGATAATCTCATTGTTGAACTGCACGACATTCGCAAGGCTTCGGTAGTTCTTTTTTAGTCGCTCAAGCTCGGTATTGTCCGTTCCTAAGTCCTCAAGTGCTACGCTATTTAACAATCGCCAATCGCCTCCACGCCAGCGATATATAGACTGCTTAATATCTCCAACGATAAAGACCGAAGCATTGCTATTTGACGACAAGGCCTCCTGGAGAAGTGGCAGCATATTTCTCCACTCTCTAACAGAGGTATCTTGAAACTCATCAATCATATAATGGTCATAGCGATTACCAACCTTCTCGTAGATAAATGGTGCGTTGTTTTCGTCAATGAAGTCTGCAAGGATATCCTTCGTTTCGCTCAAGACCATAATATTCTCCTTGTCGCAGATGCTATTCACGTAACTCTGAATATCGACAAGAAGCGCAAAACTGCGATAGTTGTTGTGGACAAGTTGCGCGGTATTTACCTTCTCGACACACTTATCATATATGGCGCAAATATCAGCGAGAATAGGGCGTAGACGCTCAGCTGCCTCCATCACTGCAGCACTACTACCTTTAGAATACCACTCCGACGCATCATCGCACGCCTTCAGCATTTTAGCACTTACCTTATAAAGCTCTCCTTGAGCATATTTTCCGAAACAGAATGCAAAACTCCTGCTCTTACCAGAGAAGTTTTCTGGCTCTACACCACACTCCTTCATTAACTCCACACCTCGCTTGCCAAGCTCCACAATCTTCGCCACATACTGCTCGGCATCGGCCGTAATCAACTCGACTATTTTGCGCAGGTCATCCTTTGAGATATTCTGATTCATACTTTTTGCTCCACCCTCACTGAAGAGCTGCTCGCCTAAGCTACGAAGGTCGGCACGAAGATCCCAGCTATCACCCTCACGAAATCTCTCCTCGGCAAAATCGAAGAGCCAGCGACGCACATCCTCATTAGTCGAGATACTCTCCACAAGATTATCAACACTTCGCTCCAAGAGTATATCGGTATCAAGCTCGATATTATAGTCGAGATCGAGGCCAAGCTCCTTGATAAACGCACGCAGAATACGCTGGAAAAACTTATCAATGGTAAGGATGTTAAATCTCGAAAAATCGTGCAAAATTCTATTTCGAGCCACAAGGGCGCACTCACGAATCTTCTGCTCCGAAAGTCCCATTGTCGCTTTGATGTTATCCATATATGGGCTCTTGCCACCAGATGCTAACACGTGGATTTCTCGCAAGATACGCGACTTCATCTCCTCTGTTGCTTTATTTGTAAAAGTAACAGCAAGGATGTTGCGATATCTATCTGGACGCTCGATGATATCGCATATATATTTCAATGCCAGCTGATAGGTCTTACCCGAGCCAGCACTTGCACTTAATATCTTTGCGCGTTTCATCGTCTACATATTTTTTTAAAGTCGCAATACTTACACATTTCTACATCTTCGACCTGCGAGAAAGGTACCTTATCATCAAATAGCTCCACTAAAATCCTTTCAAGCTCCGCCTCGAAAACCTCCTTAATCTCGGTGTAGCGCTCTACCTCCTGCTTCTGACTATTATCGGTAATCAGCGGAGAGTACTTCTCGGAGAGCATTTGTGAAGCGTAGTACAACGATGGCACAACGTCCACCTTGCGGGTGCGATGTAGCATCATCGCGTAGAGCAGAATCTGAAATACGTTAGATATCCTATCACCGCTTTCGCCATTAAACAGTGCATAAGGTCCATTATAGATGAGGTGAGAACTCTTACTACTCTTGTAATCAATAACTTGAAGCATACCATTAGATAGCGAATCAATACGATCTGCGCGACCCGACATACCAACAGTGCGGCCATCAGAAATAGGGTAGCGGTACTCCACATCTGTCTCCAAATCCTCAATAGCGAAACCCTCTCGCGTGAGGTCGTATCGCATAATGCCACCCAAGATATACTTTATCAAGATGTCGCGCACAAGTAGCGTATCGCCACTCGCAGACTTCTCTATATCAACATTTTCGCCATATCGCAAATGTTTGCGTATTGCATTATCTACGGCAGACTCCACAGCCTTGCGGTTTTGGCGCTGCTTAATCTCTGGATGAGGAGTCACAATTCCCTTTAATTTTTCGTACAACTCCTGCATCGCATCGTGTAGAATCTCTCCAAATGTCAGCGAGTCGATATTATCGTCCAACTCATCAGGTGTGCTCAACTTAGCAATGGCCGATAGGTAGAACTTCAACGGGCACTCAACATACCTATATAGCGAGGTTGGGGATAGGGTATAGCCGCTTTTTGGGTTGAGATAAAGGCTTAACGATTTCATTATCTCCTCGCTCTTTTCCACAACGATAGGTTGTGGCTCTGATACTCCCAAATCGACTCCTACTGAGCGCTTTACAACGTCATACTTCGACTCATACTCGAGCTGGTATATGTATCTACTCTTCTCACCCGTACTCTTCTGGTCGGCACGCGAACAGTAGAGCATCTCAACTCGCTCGGCACGCTGAATCAATCGGTAGAAATAGTAGGCATACATCGCCTCGTGCTCCCTATACGTTGGCATTTCATAGCCAAAACGCAAGCCATAAGGGATGAACGAAGGCTGATTGGTGCGGTCGCCAGGGAATGTCGCATCGGTCATCGAGAGAATAATGACATTCTTAAAATCTATGTTACGGGTCTCAAGAATACCCATAATCTGTACTCCCTCAATTGGTTCACCCTCATAAGGAATCGTAAGAGTCTGGATATGGCGACGTAACAGCGAGGTAAATATCTCCACTGAAATGTCGTTCACTATCTCCGCACCGCAATTTTCAATGGAGCGCGTGGTCTTAAGAATCTCGTCAGCGATAATTCGCAAATACTCCTGCTGTGCGATATCGTCGATGCTCTTTAGTAGCTGCGACATCACATCGATTAAATATGTAGATAACTCTTGCCACGTTGTTGTATTACAGCTAAATATCTTCTCTAATATTGCAACTCCCGAAAATAGTGTAGAGTCTACATAAATCATCTTATTAGAGACTATCTTTGCTGCAATTTTATCCGCATCCTGCTTGCAAATATCAGCGATATAAGGGTGTGATAACAATCCCGTTACATCAACGTGGTAGAACTGCAACGCATCATCACCACCACGGATATGCGCACGCAGTGCTACAAGTCGCTCAAGGAAGCTATAAGCAAGCGTGGTCTTGACAGGATAACCCATCGTGACATTAACACTCTTAACACACTCTGGCAGTGAGTGGAGTAGTGGAATAAGCATATTCTCATCTGTTAGGACAATCGCAGTTTGCTTATCAAGTTCATCTTTGGGAATGGTTGATATAACATCTGCTACGTGCTTAATCTGCACTATATTAGATACGCAACCTGTCGCTCGGATACTTTTGTTAATCTTCTCAAAACTATCGTGCGACAGAGGCTCCGACTCGGGATATTGCGATATGTTGTCACGCATAAACAATCCCGCCTCGTGCTCATTATTTTCAATATAGTAGTTGTCGTAGTCCCAATAAAACTCTGCGCCTTGTGGACTCTTTGCGAGGTAACTAAACAGTACTTTTTCGCTCTTGGAGAGGGCGTTAAAGCCTGCAATTACGTAGCGCTTGTTGTCAATATCAAGCTCCTCGCCGCGTTTAATTCTCTCTGCCGTAGCGCGGTATATCATACCTGAGTAGCCAATGCCCAAGCTAAACAACTGCTCGCGATACTCGCGGTATATAGCTGGTAATGAGCGCCATACCTTTAGAAAACGGCGCTTCTGTTCTGTTAGCGACATCTCGGGGCCAATGCTCTTCCAGAAGCTAAGGATACGCTGCTCCTGCTCCTTGGTAAGATACGAGACATCCGCCTCTATCTCCTTGATATCCTCAATGTTACGCAACAAAGCATCGGCATCGATAAGATACTTGTCAATCATATCGAAGTCCGAGATAAGCATCTCGCCCCAGAAGTAGAACTGATCAAACTTCTCCGAAGGATGATGTTTTTTATAGACCTTATAAAGCTCGCTGATTAGGCGAATTCGCTCACCACGCACCAATCCAGAGCCACGCTCCATAAGTTCATCAATTGTCGACCAGGATGGCTGCCATATAGGTCGGTCTACGATTGTCGATATCGCATCGTTGAAGAACACACGTGCGCGTAGCGATGGAAACATCACCACAATATTCGACAAATCATTGTTGTAACGATTAAGTAGAGTTTTAGCAAACTCTTGTATAAAAATTGACATTTAGTTGTGTATTTAACAGATATACACCTAATTACATATGTATGATTTCTCCACCAAAGAGCGATACTTGGCTACGAAGAATAACGGGCTGCGTGCGATATATCACCTTGCCACCCGTAGTGGTTTTTGCCTCAAGGCGCTCCACTGCATCCACCTTAACAGTAGCGTTATGCGATGCCTCCGCAACAGTCGAGATTGTACTCAAACCTCTCGCATCATACTCTGCCGTAGAGATATTTGCAGTCTGGTAATGGGTATCACCTGTTATAACAACTCGGCTCTTACCCGATGCGCCGACCACCAAATCAAGAACATCAATATCTGCCGAGAAGGTAGCGTCGTTCGAGATGTATATATCCAACAACTGCGACTCAAGAGTTCCTTCGACCGTAGTTTTTGCCTTCGAGATAGAGATATCTGTGAGGTTTGTGAAGAAGACCTTAACTTCTGTAACACTCTCACGCTTAGGGTCGTTACGCTCGGTTATCTTAAGTGTATTACTCTTTCTATCAACCTCCGCCAAGAACTTCGATGTGTAGAATCCCTTGGTGTCGTAGATGATATAAGGAGCCTCACCATCAGTAATCTTTATAAGCGTGAGGATAATTGGCGCATCAACATCAATAGCCGTGAAGCTCGACAAAAACTCCTTAATAGGACGGCTTACAGGTGCTTCAGCAGTAGTTGTAGGCTCCTGCGCAAAGAGTGTAACGGTGCTAAACATCAAGAGTATTGAGAGTATAAAGCGCTTCATAGTATCGGTTTTTAACGTTTCAATGGATAAAAATACAAAAAAAATGGGAACTTTCAAAATATAGCTCCCATTAATTTCTATTTTGACCACAAAACCGATAAACTTCACTACTAAAGTTCTATGCGAACATACTGCGCTCCGCTACTCTTAGCAGCCGAAAGCCCAATATCTGAATCCTCAAAGATAATCGTCTCGGAGGGTAAGCAACCCTCAATTTCCATAGCTTTTAAGAAGCAGTCGGGGTGGGGCTTTGGACGTGTCACATCGTCACCCGTAATGATGCCATCCACGCCATCCTCTATCCTCAAGTATCGCATTACATTAGTTATGTTATCTACGTGACCTGTAGAGACTATCCATACTTTCGCTCCGCCTCTACGCATCATCAGACACCACTCCCATAGTGGTGTATTTAGCGTTACGGTGTCGAAGTAATTTGGATAGAGCTCTATCTTTCGCCTACGCACTTTACACGCCTCTTCCGAAGAGTCAATACCCACCGATTTCATAAACTCCATACAACGCATTCCGAAGAAGCGAGCGTTGTACTCCTCCATCGATAGCTCAACACCGAACTCCGATAGTGCAGCGATATACGCCCTTGCATTTGCCTCGCGCGTAGCAGCAAGAGTGCCATCAAAGTCCAATAAAATAAGCTTTAGTTGAGCCATAGTAATATATTGTAAATAAAATCGTTGGGTTAATCAAATGACTGCATACTCGACAGCGCAATGCGTATCATCTGCTGATACT
>JADBON010000111.1:0-4881 GCA_015656305.1 Alistipes sp. | reverse complement strand
GGTTATCGCCCTTCAGGATATGGGCCATAAGCGTCTTGCACTGGAGACTGGCGAGCATCCAAAGCTCTCGCCTATTGAGTACGTACTGGAGTCTATCGACACCATCTACTCTATCCACCACAAGAATGGCGCGATACGCCGCGTGAATGTAAATATTGCGGCCACCACTGTCGAGAACTACACTCGCCTGAAGGATGCGGGTATCGGCACATACATCCTCTTCGAGGAGACTTACGATAAGGCGGCCTACGAGCGTCTGCACCCTACGGGTCCAAAGAGCGACTGGGCATACCACACCGAGGCGATGGATAGAGCGATGTTGGGAGGTATTGACGATGTGGGCGTAGGAGCATTGTTCGGTCTGTCGAACTATCGCTACGACGTTGTGGGTATCCTTATGCACGCCGAGCATCTTGAGGCTCGTTTCGGCGTAGGCCCTCACACCATCAGCGTGCCACGTATCCGCCCAGCGGATGATATTGACCCTCGTGACTTCCCTGATGCAGTGACCGACGAGGTATTCCGCCGTATCGTTGCAGTGTTGCGCATCGCAGCACCATATACAGGTATGATTGTCTCGACACGCGAGTCGAAGGCGTGCCGCGAGTTGGTATTGGACGTTGGTGTATCACAGCTTAGCGGCGGCTCAAAGACCTCGGTTGGAGGATATGCCGAGGGCGTGGTAGATGCCGAGGATTCAGCGCAGTTCGATATCTCGGATAACCGTACATTGGATGAAATTGTTGGTTGGTTGCTCGAGTTGGGCTACATCCCAAGTTTCTGCACGGCTTGCTACCGTGAGGGACGTACCGGCGACCGCTTTATGTCGTTGGCAAAGCGTGGCTTGATTGGTAACTGCTGTGCGCCAAATGCCCTTATGACATTGGCCGAGTATCTCGAGGATTACGCATCGCCAAGGGTTAAGATTGAGGGAGCAAAGATGATTAACCGCCTCACGCAGATTATCCCTTCGGAGAAGATACGTCGCATCACCGCCGAGAACCTCAAGGCTATTGCAGAGGGTAAGCGCGACTTTAGATTCTAACGACTATGGCACTTACAACACCATCATCCGAGCGAGTACACATCTCGATTTTCGGACGTTGCAACGCTGGTAAGTCGACACTCGTAAACCGCCTTACGGGACAGGACGTGGCTATCGTATCGCCCGTCGCGGGTACTACGACCGACCCTGTGCAGAAGGCTATGGAGATAAACGGCTTGGGAGCTGCGATACTTATCGACACCCCAGGTTTGGACGATACTACAACACTCGGTGCGGAGCGCGTGGCACGTAGCGCAAAGGTTCTTGATAAGACCGATATCGCAGTTATCCTCTTTACTGACGAAGAGAGCAGTGAGGAGCTACGCCTTATGGAGGAGTGCAGAGTGAGGGAGATACCCGTTGTTGTGGCTCTTGCACACGTTGATAGACTCCAGAATCGTGATGCGGTAAAGGCTAAATTAGAGAGCATTACGGGTAAGAACGTTGTTGCGATAAGCGCACTTACGGGAGAGGGCATCGAGGAGCTTACAGCGGCTATCGTTGCTATCCGTCCTTCGGAGGAGCGACTTATTACAGAGGGTTTCTGCGAGGCGGGAGATACGGTACTTTTGGTTATGCCTCAAGATAAGTCTGCACCAAAGGGACGCCTTATTCAGCCACAGGTGCAGACCATACGTGAACTTCTGGATAGAGGTTGCGTGCCGATCTGCTGCACACCCCAGACAATGGCTACAGCACTTGCGAATTTAGCCGCAGCGCCAAAGTTAATCATAACCGACTCTCAGGCATTTAACGATGTATATGCACTAAAACCAGAGGGCTCTGTATTGACATCCTTCTCGATTCTTTTTGCGCGATATAAGGGTGATATTGCGCTCTTTGTAGAGGGTGTGAAGGCGCTCAAGAATCTAACGCCAACATCACGTATCCTGATTGCCGAGGCGTGTACGCACACACCACAAAATGAGGATATCGGACGTGTGAAGCTCCCAGCAATACTCCGTAAGAGGTTTGGCACCGAGCTGCAAATAGATATCGTTGGTGGCGCTGACTACCCCGAGGACCTAACGCCGTATGACCTTGTGATTCACTGCGGAGCTTGTATGTTCAACCGCAAGCACGTGCTTAGTCGCATCGAGCGAGCAAGACAACAAGGTGTTGCCATCACAAACTATGGTGTGATACTCGCAGCACTCGGAGGAATACTCGACAGAGTTAAAACATCGTAGTTTGGAGATGTGAAAATAAATATGTAACTTTGAAGAAATTTTTTACCAATGGATAAGATAAAACTCCTTGACCGCAGATTTAAGAAGATGATTCCTGCCGAGGAAATCGACAGAGCTGTAGCACGTGTTGCAGAGCAGCTCAACGAGCGTTATGCAGGTAAAACCCCTGTATTCCTTGGTGTTTTGAGTGGCTCATTCCTATTCCTCAGCGACTTGGTGCGTAAGATTAACTTCGACTCACGTCTTGCCTTCGTTAAGATTTCGTCATACGAGGGTACGCAGTCGACAGGTAGCATCAAGCAGCAGCTCGGTATCGACTTCGACATCGAGGGTAAGGATATCATCATCGTGGAGGATATCGTGGAGACAGGACATAGTATGAACTACTTGCTCGACTACCTCAACGAGCGTCACCCAGCAAGCGTTTCGATTTGTACGCTCTTCTTCAAGCCAGAGAAGTTCCTCTATGAGTACAATATCGACTACGTAGCGATGCCTATTGGCAACGAGTTCATCGTAGGTTACGGTCTTGACTACAACCAAATTGGGCGAAACCTTAAGGATATTTACGTTTTAGATGAAGATTAATCCCGACCTTGAGCTTCTCGAAGGGGGCAAAAAACTACCTCTTGTCGAGGACTTCTATACCATCCAGGGTGAGGGTTACCATAGCGGTAAGCCCGCATACTTCATACGCCTTGGTGGCTGCGATGTAGGATGTCGCTGGTGTGATGCCAAGTATACGTGGAACCCAAAGATTTTCCCTCCTACACCTATCGAGACTATCGTGGAGCGTGCTTGCAGCTGCAAGGCTCAAGCAATAGTTATCACAGGTGGAGAGCCTCTGTTATACCCATTGGGCGACCTTACACGCGAGCTTCACGCACGTGGCCTTGAGATATTCATCGAGACCTCGGGAACAAATCCTATAAGCGGCGAATTCGATTGGATATGTCTCTCGCCAAAGCGTCAGATGCCACCATTGGAGGAGGCTCTGCTACGTGCCGACGAGTTGAAGGTTATCGTACAGACGAAGGAGGATCTCGAGTGGGCTGTGGAGTGTAGCAAGAGGGTGAGAAGCAAATGTCGCCTATACCTACAACCCGAGTGGAGCGTCTATGAGAGCATCATCGCCGAGATTGTAGAGTGGGTGAAGGAGAACCCCGAGTGGAACATCTCCATCCAGACACACAAGTTTATGCATATTCCATAATAGCACCTATGGCACAAAATAATCTATCCGAGAAGGATAAACAACGACAGAGATATATCAACATATTCTGGACATCTCTCACGGTGGTGATTGCCATAGGTACGATTTGGGTATCGTTAAGCACTCTTATGGATATGTTGCGCACGTATCGTGACCGACGTGCTGTGGAGGCGAGGATTGAGAATCTCGAGAAGAAGATTACCTCCGACAGCATCTTCATCCATAAGATTACCACATCGCCAGAGTTTATGGAGCGCTTCGCACGCGAGACATACCATATGCAGCGCGAGGGCGAGACGGTATATATTATGGAGTAGAACCTCAAAAAATAGCATTGGAGCATAGCTCCGCACAATATAACGCTCTTCGGGGCGTTATTTTTGTATAACAAACTAAAAAACTGATTGCCTATAGAGAGATTTTGACGCAGAGAACTAAAATTTGAGTATTATGAAAAAGAGTATTTTAAACCTTGTTGCTATTGTCGTACTTTCGGCAGTAACAACCTCTGCTACAATCTATTTTATCGACAATTACCGCACATCGCAACCCACCACGACGCTATTCAACGATAACACCTTTGCGGAGAATCCCGCTACGGATGCACGCTTCGCAGCCTCGGTAGTACCGAGCGAATATCCCGACCTTACGTATGCCGCCGAGAATGCTGTTAAGGCAGTAGTAAATATCGAGGCTACGGTGAAGGTTGGCAACGCCGCGGCGCGTGATCCATTCTTGGAGTTCTTCGGCTACCCACAGGGCTACGGCCAGCGTGAGGCTAAGGCAGGTGGCTCGGGTGTTATCATCTCGGAGGATGGCTATATCGTTACGAACAACCACGTCATCGAGGGCGCTACGAAACTTCGTGTTAAGCTGCACGATGGCCGTGGCTACGACGCTACAATCATTGGCTCGGACCCCGCGACGGATGTGGCACTTATAAAGATTGAGGAGTCGGGACTCCCTACCCTACCTTTCGGCTCATCGGATGAACTACGATTGGGAGAGTGGGTACTTGCTATTGGCTACCCTATGGAGCTTCAGTCGACAATCACCGCAGGCATCGTATCGGCAAAGGCGCGAAGCCTCGGAGCGTTGAACAATCAGCAGGGCATTGAGTCGTTCATTCAGACCGATGCTGCGGTAAACCCCGGTAACTCAGGTGGTGCGCTGGTGAATACACGTGGTGAGTTGGTGGGTATTAACACCATTATCAAGACCTCGACGGGTAGTTACGTAGGTTACTCGTTCGCCGTTCCAGAGACAATTGTAAGAAAGGTTGTCGTAGACCTCAAGGAGTCGGGAGTTGTGCAGCGTGCCGTACTTGGCATCTCGTTCCGCGCCATTGACCAGCAGTTCGTAGACGAGATGGGCGAAATAACAGGTATTCAGGATATTGGCGGTATCTACGTAGCTTCGGTTTCGGAGGGTGG
>JADBON010000100.1:0-5326 GCA_015656305.1 Alistipes sp. | reverse complement strand
TCGGCGTAGGCTTCACCGCAACACGTACAACGATGTCATTGCCGTTTGTAATACCGCCATTGATACCACCCTCGTTATTTGTTTCGGTCTTTCCCTCCGTACTGATAATCATATCGTTACGCTCCGAACCGCGCTTCTTCGCACCCGCAAAGCCATCGCCAAACTCCACACCCTTAACACCTGGTACGGAGAATAATAGATGTGCTATAATACTCTCCGCAGAGTCAAAAAATGGCTCACCAAGGCTATATGGCACACCCGTCACGCGACACTCGACAACACCCCCCACAGAGTCTTGCGCTGCTGATGCCTCGGCGATGATGCTCTCAAATTTACTCTCATCATCACATCCAGCAATCTCCTTTATAGAGGTACTGAACGCAACACCACGAAGCAACTGCTTTGCCACAACACCCGCAGCAACAAGTGCCACGGTCATACGTCCCGAAGCCATACCTCCGCCCGAGATATCATACCCCTCACCATACTTTCTGCGCTGCACCAAATCGGCGTGCGAAGGGCGAGGATGATGCTCAAACTTGGAGTAATCACCCGAACGCTTATTGCTATTTTTAAATCTGATTACGACACACTCACCCGTTGTACGTCCCTCGCCATCAACACCTTCTATAATCGGTGTATCTTCTTCTCTACGAGGTGTTTCGCCACGAAGTTGCGGTCTACGGCGCTCCAAATCCTGAGCAAAGAGAGCCTCGTTGAGAAGCACTCCCGCAGGAACACCCTCAATCCTTACACCCACCTCCTCGGCGTGTGACGCACCATAAATCGTAGTGCGCAGTATCTCTCCAAAACTATTATTCACAACCCTTCACCTTGAGCGATTCCAAATCCTCGAAGAACGATGGATAGCTCTTCGCAACACTCTCCTTACCGCGAATCTCCACCTTATCATCTATACGCAATACCGTAATTGCCAACGACATAGCAATACGATGGTCATCGTGCGCATCCACCTGTGCAGCGTGAGGCACACCGCCCACAACGCGCATCACATCCTCGTCGTAGTCCAACTCGATGTCGATGCCGAGCTTGGCATACTCCATACGCAACGTCTCACCTCTATCGCTCTCCTTACCACGAAGGCGCTTTATACCAACGATAGTCGACACACCCTCTGCCGCTGCGGCCAACGCCACAAGCGCAGGGAACAAATCAGGAGAGTGTGTAGCATCAAACTCAAAGGCCTCCAACTCACGATGAGCAACCGTAATGGAGTTCTCCTCGATAACAAGCGATGCTCCAGCACGCTCCAGCGCGCGACAAATCGCCGTATCGGCCTGACGCGAAAGTGTAGATATATTATTTATGGTAACCTCGCCAGCAATCGCCGCAGCAACCATAATCGAAGCCGCAGCGCTCCAATCGCTCTCAATCGTGTAGTCCACAGCCTTATACTGCTGTCCTCCCTCGACGTAGAACTGCGTGTAGTCACCCTCGTTATACATAACCTCAACACCGAAGCGCTCCAGCGTCTCAAGCGTCATATCTATATAAGGAATCGACACAGCACCTTCGACCTCTATCGTTGTGTCGCGCTCGGCAGCAGGTAGAGCAATGAGGAGTCCTGTTACGAACTGCGATGACATAGAGCCATCTACCGTAACCCTACCACCTCGCATAGGGCCACACACCTCGATAGGGAGTCGTCCTCCACCATCACGCACGCCGACACCCAACTCCTTTAGCGGCTCGACCATCATAGACATAGGCCTATGCAATAGCGTACCTTCGCCCTCGATAGTCATAGGCGAGCCTACGAGTGCCGCAATAGGCGTGAAGAGGCGTGCCGAGAGTCCCGACTCACCGACATTCAATCTATCCGAGAGGGGCTTCAACCCACCCTCTATGGCCACTGTATTTTCATCAATGATATCCACCTTCGCACCAAGTGCTTCGATAGTTGCAATGGCCGAACGGGTATCGCGGCATAGCTCTATACCGCGCAATATTGTACGCCCCGAAGCAAGAAGTGCTGCGGCAAGCGCACGTTGAGCATAACTCTTTGAACAAGGCGGTGTTATCGTACCGCACAAACGATTCCCAAGAGGGACTGTACTATCATCCATATATTTTTCGATTACATATCGTCATCTTCATCCTCCGTCTGGTGGACGTGGCCCAAGGCACGCAACGCCTCCTCGCGCTCACGCTCCTCACGCTCCTTACGCTGACGAGCCATCTGTGGCGAGGTACGAAGCTCGAAGTTACTACCGAGATATACTCGACGCACCATCTCGTCGTTTGCCAAATCCTCCGCCGTACCAGTCTTCAAAATCTTACCCTCGTAGAGAAGATACGTACGGTCGGTAATAGCGAGTGTCTCGTCGACGTTATGGTCCGTGATGATAACTCCGATATTCTTATCCTTGAGCGTTCCTACGATACTCTGAATATCCTCCACCGCGATAGGATCAACGCCCGCAAAAGGCTCATCCAATAAGATAAACGAAGGGTTGATGGCTACGGCACGCGCAATCTCCGTACGGCGGCGCTCACCACCCGAGAGCTGGTTACCATAGCTCTTACGCACCTTCGAGAGTCGGAACTCCTCGATGAGGTTCTCCACACGCTCCCTCTGATACTCCTTCGAGTAGTTGGTCATCTCCAATACGGCGCGAATATTATCCTCAACAGTAAGGTGGCGGAATACCGAGGCCTCCTGTGCGAGGTAACCCACACCCATCTGAGCGCGACGATATACAGGCAGTTTTGTGATGTCGGTCACTACGCCCTCGTCATTTTCGAGGAATATACGTCCCTCGTTAGGTTTGATAAGTCCTACAATCATATAGAAGGTTGTGGTCTTACCAGCACCGTTAGGGCCGAGCAAACCTACAATCTCACCCTGATTTACATCAATGGTTACGTGATTCACGACAGTGCGTGATTTATAGGATTTTACCAACTCGCTTGTATAAAGTCGCATCTTTGTATCGTAATTTTTTTATAAGTTTTTTGCAAAGTTATTACATTTTTACAAAAAAATATATTATATTTGAGTAAATTTTGTTGACAACGAAAAATTATGGAGACTGAACAAGGAGTATTATTACACGATAAACTACGCGAATACTTCGGTTTTTCATCGTTTAAGGGCAACCAGGAGGCTGTCATAAATAATGTTTTGGCGGGCAAGGACACGTTTGTGCTTATGCCTACAGGAGGTGGTAAATCGCTATGTTACCAGCTCCCCGCCCTCATTATGGATGGCGTTGCTATCGTCATCTCGCCACTTATTGCTCTGATGAAAAATCAGGTGGATGCTATGCGTACCTTCTCAACCGAGTCGGGCATCGCACACTTCCTTAACTCATCGCTCAACAAGTCTGCCATAGCGCAGGTACGACAGGATGTTTTGGAGGGTCGTACCAAGTTGCTATACTTCGCCCCAGAGTCGCTCACGAAGGAGGATAACATCGCCTTCTTGCGCAAGATTAAGATTTCGTTCTACGCTATCGACGAGGCGCACTGTATCTCGGAGTGGGGACACGACTTCCGCCCAGAGTACCGCCGTATCCGCCCTATCATCAACGATATCGGCACCGCGCCACTAATCGCACTTACGGCTACTGCAACGCCAAAGGTGCAGATGGATATCCAGAAAAACCTCGGTATGACCGACGCTACGATATTCCGTTCGTCGTTCAACCGTCCGAACCTATACTATGAATTGCGCCCAAAGCACAACATCGACCACGACATCATCCGTTTCATTAAGCAGCACGATGGCAAGAGTGGTATCATCTACTGCTTGAGCCGCAAGAAGGTTGAGGAGTTGGCCGAGTTGCTCGTTGCCAATGGCATCAAGGCCCTCGCCTACCACGCTGGTATGGATGCACAGACACGCGCCGACAATCAGGATGCCTTCCTTCACGAGAGGGTTGATGTAATTGTTGCAACCATCGCCTTCGGTATGGGTATCGATAAGCCAGATGTTAGATACGTTATCCACTACGATATTCCAAAATCTCTGGAGGGATACTATCAGGAGACTGGACGTGCGGGACGTGATGGCGGTGAGGGACACTGCTTGACATACTATAGTTATAAGGATATCCAGAAGTTGGAGAAGTTTATGCAGGGTAAGCCTGTTGCCGAGCAGGAGATTGGCAAACTTCTACTTTTGGAGACCGTATCCTATGCCGAGAGTTCGATGTGTCGCCGCAAGTCGCTGCTCCACTACTTTGGTGAGGTATATGGCGAGGATAATTGTGGTAACTGCGACAACTGTTGCAACCCTAAGCCAAAGGTTGAGGCAAAGCGCGAGATGAAACTCGCACTCGAGATATTGGAGGAGATAGGCGATAAGTTCAAGATTGACCACCTCGTAGCGGTGCTTACGGGTAAGGTTACAGCGATGGTCAAGAGCTATAACCACCATAAGTTGGAGGCCTTTGGTGCTGGCGAGGAGAAGGATGCAGCGTTCTGGAATGCTGTGATACGTCAGGCTCTTATTATGGGCTTGGTGGATAAGAATATCGAGAACTATGGTCTTATCTCTGTAAATGCCAAGGGTAAGGAGTATATCGAGCATCCAAAGCCTGTTACAATCACCCTCGACCACGACTACGATTCGGAGGAGGAGGCAAACGCCGCAGGACCTATGAAGGGTGGTGGCGCTGCTGACGAGGAGCTATTTGCGATGCTTAAGGATTTGCGCCGCTCGGTTGCAAAGCAGAACGACCTACCTCCTTATGTCATCTTCCAGGACCCATCGCTTGAGGATATGTCTATCCAGTACCCTATCACTATGGAGGAGCTGCAGACTATCTCGGGTGTAGGTGCGGGTAAGGCACAAAAGTTTGGCGCAGAGTTTATCAAACTCATCAAGGCATACGTCGAGGAGAAGGAGATTATCCGCCCACAGGATTTGGTTGTAAAGAGCGTTGCTAATAAGTCGAATAACAAGATTTTCATCATTCAGTCTATCGACCGCAAGATGGATTTCGAGGATATCGCACACGCGCGTAACTTGGATATGGATGAGCTTCTTACGGAGATTGAGGCTATCGTAAATTCGGGTACACGCCTCGACATCCAATACTATCTCAATACGGTGATGGATAGCGATAAGGTTGACGACATCTACCTATATTTCAAGGAGGATGCCGAGACCGACTCTTTGGAGGATGCTATCGAGGAGCTTGGCTCGGAATATAGCGAGGAGGAGATTCGCTTGGTACGCATCAAGTTTATCTCGGAGGTGGCTAACTAAAATTTTTCAAAATGACAGAAGTAAGGGCAAAGAAGGCTCTCGGACAGCACTTCCTCACCGACCTAAATATTGCACGTAAGATTGCGACAT
>JADBON010000306.1:0-2064 GCA_015656305.1 Alistipes sp. | reverse complement strand
TCGAACTGCTCTGCAAATTGGATTAGCGACCTCTCGACTGCTACCGTAGGTCAGATTAAGTTCCGCGTAGCAGCTAACTATACGGGCGAGGAGCGTAAGGCAGTTATCGTTGTTGAGTACACCGCTATCGACAAGCAGTTTACAATTCAGGTTACACAGCCTGCATCCGACAAGCCTATGTTTGAGTTCGAGGTTGTTGTGAACGAGCCTACACGCCTCTCTATCAACGTTACTCCTGCCGACCTCTCGAAGGCCTACATCTGCCGTACCTACACCGAGGAGCATATCGACGCCTTCAACCTCTACGACGATGAGTTTTTGGCTGAGTACGACCTCGAGGCTATCGAGTACGAGGCATACTTTATGGGCCAGACGTTGATTAACTACTTGCAGAATATCTCTCACACAGGTAAGGGCTTCGACATCGAGTTCACAAAGCTCTTCCCCGACACTAACTATGTTGTCTATGCCTACCATATCGACCTCGCAACAGGTCAGATTTGTAGCGCTATCCACCGCGAGGTTATCCGCACTGCAAAGCCTGTTACGGCTACCTTCGACGTGGAGCAGAAGTTCGATGTTAGCGGTGCTGTAATCACACAGACCATCACTCCAGCTGATAAGGAGGTTTACTACTATACTAACTGTTGGAGTGTAGAGGACTTCTACAACTACTATGGCTTCAGCGCCGAGATGGAGGAGACCTTCGTAGCGAAGTGGAACGAGAGCATCTCTATCGGTGTGCAGACAGGCTACCAGCCTTATCAGCTCGTTGAGCAGAACTGCTACCAGGGCGACCAGACTATCGTCTACGATGCCCTTAAGGCCGAGACCGACTACGTTATCTACACCTTCGCTGTTGACCACGAGACAGGCTTCGCTGCATCGGATATCATCCTTGAGGAGGTGCGCACCCAGAAGGCTCACGCTTCGAATATGACTATCGACATCGAGGTTCGCAACATCTTCTATACCACTGCCGATGTCTACTGGACTGCCAGCGATGCTAACGGTAAGTTTGCCCGCTCGGTATTCACCAAGGCCGACTTCGAGGCTCTCGGTGCTAACGACGAGGAGAAGTTGGAGACCTGCCTCAATGAGTATAGCTTCTATCAGGCTTATGGCTCAACAGATATGAACCTCACAAGCCTTCTTCCAGGCACTACCTACGTAGCCTTCGCCTATGGCCTCGATGGTGAGACTCCAAACACTCGCATCTTCAAGACCGAGTTTACTACCTTGAGCGATAACCCAGGTATGTCCGACATCAACCTCTCGTGGACCAAGCACTATAACTTGGCCGCTGTTGCTGCTGCCGACGCTGCACACTGGGGCGACTACGCTGCTTATGAGAACTACACCCTTGTGCCACTCTCAATCTCTGGCGTAACGGCTTCAGACGAGGTTTACATTATGGTTACAACAATGCCTATCGACTACTACTCGAAGGAGGCAGAGTGGTTGCGCGACGTTGCTAAGGAGAAGAACCGCGTAAACTGCTACACTAACTATAACTACATTGCCGAGTACGAGAAGGAGTACACTGTTGTTGCTGTTGCGAAGGATGCTAATGGCAACTATGGCCAGCTCTTCCTCGAGGAGATGTACCTCTACCGTAGCGATGACTCATCGGCTTCGGAGTACGTCTACAGCGAGAATAAGTAGTCCGCGTAGCACTACCGCACGACAAACGCCCACACTTATCACACAGGTGTGGGTGTTTTTTGTGTAGGTAGGGTAGTTCGCGTATAAAATTTTCACGCACCTAATTTAGTGATGTATAGCGAGTTGAGTGCTGGTGGGTAAAAAGTTGCAAAAAAAAGTTGCAAAATATTTTGGAAGTTAAGAAAAATGCTCTATCTTTGCACTCGCTTTTAAGGCAATGGCGAGATAGCTCAGCTGGTTAGAGCGCATGATTCATAATCATGAGGTCCCCAGTTCAATCCTGGGTCTCGCTACCAAGGCACTTCGGATTCCGAGGTGCTTTTTTTGTTTCCCGAAGTTGCCTAACAAGTGCTACTTTGTCGTTACGCTTGCTTTCGAAATCCTCATTTACGCCAAGTA
>JADBON010000293.1:0-2212 GCA_015656305.1 Alistipes sp. | reverse complement strand
AAGTTGGTTGGCGCACTCGACGAGCAGAAGTACGACTTCATCTGCTTGAACTTTGCAAATGGCGATATGGTGGGTCATACAGGTATCTACGAGGCTATCGAGAAGGCGGTGAAGGCTGTAGACGAGTGCGTAGAGAAGGTTGTAACCTCGGCAAAGGCTAACGGCTACGAGGTTGTAATCATCGCTGACCACGGTAATGCCGACAACGCAATCAACGAGGACGGCACTCCAAATACTGCACACTCGTTGAATCCGGTACCAATCGTAGTTGTGTCGGATCGTGTAGCAAAGGTCGAGAACGGTATCTTGGCAGATGTTGCTCCAACCGTACTTTCGCTTATGGGCGTAGAGAAGCCAGCCGAGATGGAGGGTCACTCGCTCGTGGAGTTGAAGTAATACATATATAATATATAAGTAAACTAACCCAAACTTATGAGGGCAATTAAGAAAATAATTGCAACACTCCTTTGCGCCGTGTCGTTCTATGCGACTACGGCGCAGGTTGTTGTCGATGCCAACGCTGTTGTTGGCAAGATTAAGGTGATGAATGCCGTCAATAACGGCCCTCAGGTTGCAGGCTCTACCCAGAAAAAAGGTAATGCGCAAGCCTATAAGGATGCAGGCTTTGGCTATGCTCGTCTGCACGATGCACCTATCAGACGAGGTTGGGCGCATACGGTGGATATCAATTGTGTATTTCCAAATTTCGAGGCTGACGAGAAGGATCCAAAATCGTATGACTTTACCTTGACCGACAAACTCATCAAGGAGATTTACGCTTCGGGTACAAAGGTGTTCTATCGTCTTGGTCAATCTATCGAGCATTGGCCCAAGAAGTACGATATTTATCCACCAGCAAGCTTCAAGAAGTGGGCACGCATCTGCGAGCATATCATTCGCCACTACAACGAGGGTTGGGCGGATGGCTTCCACTACAATATCGAGTATTGGGAGATATGGAATGAGCCCGATTACAATGCATGTTGGGCAGGTACAGAGGAGGAGTTCTTCCGCCTCTACGAGATTGCGGCAAATCACCTCAATAAGTGCTTCCCCGATTTGAAGATTGGCGGCCCTGCGCTTTGTAGCGACACCAAGTGGGCGGATAGATTTCTTGCACATATGGCGAAGAAGGGTGTAGCATTGGACTTCTTCTCTTACCACCGCTATTTTGGCAAGATGGAGAAGGCCATAAACAGAACCAACGCTGTTAAGGAGTTGCTTGATAAGCATGGCTATACCAATACGGAGATGATTCTCAACGAGTGGAACTATGTATCAAATTGGACAGACGAGTTTGTCTACTCGGTAGAGACCATCAGCTCCTATAAGGGTGCAGCATACGCTGCGGCCGTAATGTCCCTATTCCAGGATTCTCCTGTTAATATGCTTATGTACTATGATGCCCGTCCAGGTACCGGCTTTAATGGGTTGTTTGACCTCTACACCGCACAACCACGCCCAGCCTATTATGCGTTGTATTCGTGGACTAAGTTGCGCCGTTTGGGTACACAGGTGAAGACCGAAGTTGGCAATTTAAAGGATTTCTATGCTACGGCAGCGAAGAGTGACGATGGCAAGTTGGCGCTTTTGCTCACCTACTATACCGACGATAGAAATGTGATAGCACCAAAGCGTGTGACGATCGATTTCAAGAACTTTGAGGTTAAGGAGGCTATTTCGCATATCCTTGACCGCTTCAAGATGCATACCGAGACACCAATCGAGATTGTAGACTCGAAGGCTACAATCTTTATGGAGCCAAACTCCTATATCCTTGTTGAATTAAGATAACTTTTGATTATATGTTAAGCAGACAGGTTGCTGCAAAGTTGGCAACTCACGAAACCCCATTCTACCTCTACGATGTAGAACTCTTGCACCAGACTCTCGAGAGTTTGATGACTATGGCTTCACGCTACAACTACAAGGTTCACTACGCTATCAAGGCGAACTACGACCCACGCCTCTTGCAGATTATCCGTGAGCACGGCTTGGGTGTAGATTGCGCCAGCGGCAACGAGGTGAAGTGCGCTATCGAGGCGGGCTTCGACCCTAAAACAATCGTCTATGCAGGCGTAGGTAAGCGTGACAAGGAGATTCGCTACGCTATCGAGCAGGGCATCTTCGCAATCAACTGCGAGTCTATCGAGGAGTTGCACATTGTGAACGAGATTGCTGGCGAGATGGGTAAGGTTATGAGTGTGGGTTT
>JADBON010000004.1:0-16745 GCA_015656305.1 Alistipes sp. | reverse complement strand
GTTGTCTACCTCATATCGAGAAATCTCCCACAATGGGATGCACCACTAAATATGGGCCTCAACATCATCCTCTTTATGGCTGCGATATGCTATGCCGTATGGCGCGAGAAGATAGACATCAAGGCTCTTGTGCAGAGCATTTTGGGTAAATTTTTAGGAAAGAGAGTATAATGAAATTTGCAGATATCATAGGTCACGATGGTCTTAAGGCGCGTCTTAAGGCGCAGATAGATGCTGGACGTGTCAGCCACGCGCAACTCTTTACGGGCGATGCGGGTTATGGCTCGTTGCCCCTTGCTTTGGCATACGTGCAGTACCTCTTCTGCCCTAACCGCCACGATGGTGACTCGTGTGGTGAGTGCCCTTCGTGCCGACAGATTGAGGCTCTTGCTCACCCCGACCTACATATGGTCTTCCCCGTAAACAAGCGCGAGAAGAAAGCTGGTGAGGCTGTTATCAGCGATATGTTTATCGAGAAGTGGCGCGACATCTGGCAGCGTAACGGAGGTATCTTCTCGGCCGATGAGTGGTACGCCGACCTCGACCTCGGTAAGACGATGAAGGGCCTTATCTCGGCCAAGGAGTCGGAGGAGATAATCCGCAAACTTCAGTTCAAGAGCTACTCTTCGGAGTATAAGGCTATGATAATCTGGCTCCCCGAGGCGATGAATCAGGAGGCTGCGAATAAGATTCTCAAGATTCTTGAGGAGCCTTGGGATAAGACACTCTTTATCCTTGTGTCGGAGCATCCCGAGTTGCTTCTGCAGACCATCACCTCACGTACGCAGGAGGTGTCGGTAGGACGTATCGACGTTGCTACGTTGGAGCGCGTTGCCCTACGCGAGGGTAAGCCACAGGACGAGGCGCACAACATCGCACGCTTGGCGGGAGGCTCGATACTGGAGCTTCGTGAGCTTCTGCGTGGCGAGACCGATGAAACGCGCGCACAGTCGTTCGAGCTATTCACACGCCTTATGCGCCTCAGCTACAACGATAAGCACCTCGAGCTTTTTGAGTGGGCTGATGACATCGCGGCTCTCACACGCGAGGGACAGCGTCAGTTCTTCCTCCACGCCGTACGCCTTCTCCGCGAGAGTTATATGCTTCACGCAGGCCTCGGCACGATAAGCTACCTTTGGGGTGAGGAGCGAGCCTTCTGCACGAAGTTCGCACCATTTATCGGCAACCAGAACATCGAGATTTTGGTCGAGGAGATAGAGCGTGCTATGTTACAGATTCAGCAGAATGGCTCACCACGTATAGTATTCACACACTTCGCACTCGCAGTGTCGAAGCAGATTAACCGCCTACAATAATGAGCCAGACGAGTGTCATACTGTTGTTAGGGTCTAACGATGTTGATGCAGCGCAGATTGTCGAGCGTGCCATCACCATCCTCCACAACTCCGTAGGCGAGGTTGTAAAATGCTCGGCGGAGTATCGCTCGGTGGCCTATGGGTTCACCTCGGAGCGAGAGTTTGTGAATCGCGCGGTGGAGCTCTCGACAACCGCCGATGCCTATGAGGTGCTACGTCGCATAAACCTCATTGAGGCACTCTTGGGACGTGACCGCGAGCAGGAGAATGTAGTAAAAAGCGCTATGGGCGAGGCTTATGCCTCACGTCCCATCGACATTGATATAATTTTTTATGGCGAGGAGACGTTCTCGGATGAGAGGCTTACTATTCCCTACCACTTTTTGGACGAGAGGGAGTATGCCCTACGCCCTGTGGCGGAGATAGCCCCCGAGCGCCGACACCCAGCCCTTGAGCATACGCCACGCGAGATGCTCGACGCACTTCGAAACTTTTGAGAGATATGAGATATATAACAACAATATTTGCTGTATGCGTTGCTGCCCTATGCCTCGTTGGCTGCTTCAAAGAGGAGAAGCAGGGTACGTGTATGCTTATTCAGCTGTGGTCGCAGAATGTTGCCAAGGACCCTATACTTCCTACCACCTCCGATGTGGAGGGCTATGCCTTTGAGGTTAAGAAGGGCTCGAAGTGGGAGGTATCATCGTGGGAGGATGCCCTCAACCACCGCATCACAAACTCCGACAATAACGCGGAGCAGATGACCGAACCTACGCTCTATGCCAACTATGACTCTGCGGCAGAGTATCAGGTAAGCTACGATTTGTGGGACGGAGAGTGCTTCTTCTTGGTGATTGTGGATAAGACAAACAAGATTTACGCCGCACGCCTCTACGACACGCCGATAAATCTTCCTGTGGTCTATACACAGCTACATCTATATGCTCACAAGAAGTCAGGCTCGGCAAATGGCTGGATATTCACAAACCCATTCCCTGATGAGGAGCGCAATCCATTGGCACCAATCGGCAACGAGGAGCTATAATAAGAGTTAAAGCGAAGGAAAATGAGTAAGACAAGAGATATTTCCAGAAGAGTTACGAAGTTTATATCCGTAGCGATAGTGTTGCTTTTTGGTGCTGCGCTACTTACGAAGTGTGCCTCGACAATGGCACCTACGGGAGGTCCGAAGGATACTATTCCTCCGGTTATTGTCTTTATGGACCCCGATAACTTCTCTACCAACATCGACACGTTGCGCCACCCAAAGATATACGTGGAGTTCAACGAGTATGTCCAGATTAAGGATTTGCAGAAGGAGCTTTACACCTCGCCAGCGATGAAGAAGAAACCTACGGTAGTGCGTCGTGGCCGTGGCATCGTGGTTACGATGAAGGATACGCTACGTCCTAACACCACCTATGCCATTAACTTCGGAGCCTCTATTGCCGATAACAACGAGGGTAACCCTCTCCACGCTATGCGCTATGTCTTCTCGACAGGCGACACCGTCGATTCGATGTATATGTCGGGCTATACGGCAGACTCCTATAAGGCTGACTCGGTAAGTAAGTCGTTCATCTACTTCTTCATTGCCGACTCGGTGGAGCAGCCAAAGGATTGGGACTCTACGATGTTTAAGTATAAGCCACAGGTTATCGCACGCGCCGAGAAGAACGGTATCTTCATTGCGCAGAACCTCAAGCCTGTGAACTATCGCATCTACGCCTTCGAGGATACGAACAACAATATGGAGTATGAGCCTTCGGTAGACCAGATTGGCTTCCTTGATAGCGTATATAACCCCGCTACGATGCCAGGCTTTACCATCTGGTACGACTCATTACGTCACTACCCTTCGGCCGAGCCACAGCTCTACTTCCGTATGTTTATGGATCGTCGCTTTGCTCGCCATACGCTTACAGGTCACGAGCGTCTCAACCGCCATAAGGCGATGCTCTACTTCGGAGCCCCAAATCCCGAGGTGCTATCCATAAAGTTCGACTCTATCCCCGAGGATAAGGTTATCTACGATCCGCAGAACACCAACCGCGATACCGTAGCCTTGTGGTTTGACCTTGCTCCCGAGGAGCTTCCCGACACCATCTATGGTGAGATTCGATACATCAAGCACGACTCCATCAACGAGCTTGTTGAGACGACTGATAAGCTACGCCTCGGATGGGTGAAGGTTGAGTCGAAGGAGGAGCGCGAGGAGCGTGAGAAGCAGGAGAAGGAGCGCGAGAAGGCTATCAAAAATGGCGAGGAGTGGGTAGAGCCAGAGAAGGAGAACCCATTTAAAGTTACGATGCCAACCTCTGGTGAGTTCCATAAGCATAAGGCTATCGAGATGGAGTTCGATTATCCACTTACGAAGTTCGACTCTACGCTGGTTACGCTTAAGATGACCTCGGAGGAGATTACCGAGGCGCAGGATGTTCCCTTCCACTTTGTGCAGGATACGCTCAACCGCCGAAAGTATAAGTTGCACATCGACTGGACTCCAAAGGCGAAGTATGAGTTTACTATCCCTGCGGGCGTATTCGAGAACTTGGCAAGAGAGAGTAACGACACGCTGAAGTATAACTATACGGCTGCGGACCCCGAGAAGTTTGCTATCCTCAACATCGACATTCGAAGCAAGCGCACCGACGTGCAGTATATCCTTCAGGTTACAAATGCCCGAGGCCAGATGCTCCGCGAGATTCGCAATGTCGAGGCGGGCAAGTATGTAGTGGACTACATCTCGCCTGGCGAGGTTATGCTCCGCGTTGTGGAGGATATGAACGGCAACGGCAAGTGGGATACGGGCGATATGGTGTTGATGCGTCAGCCCGAGCGCACCGAGATTTTCAAGAACGAGGATGGCACGGAGATTATCACCACGAAGGAGAATTGGGAGTTCGACATCGAGGTGGATATGGACCAGCTCTTTGCTCCGATGACTATGGAGGCGTTGGTTAAGATGCTCGACGACCGCGAGGATGAGCGCCTTAAGAAGCTCGCCATAGATGAGGCCAAGAAGCGTCAGGAGGCAGCCAAGAGTAGGAACAACAACCAGAACTCTGGTATGGGCCTCGGAGGTATGGGTGGCGGCCTCGGCGGTGGTCTTGGTGGCCTCGGCGGCGGTGGCGGTGCTGGAGGTCTTCGCAGCAACACAAATACCGGCTCTATGGCTGGAGGAATGGGTAATTTAAGACGCTAATTCTGTGCGTTATAAAAGTTTCGAAATGAGGAGAATTAAGAACATACGACTACTCTTTGCGATGGTACTGACCATCGTCATAACACTCTGTAGCCAGCAGGCCTCGGCGCAGCATACCCTCACCTTTGTGGGAGGTACGGGAGCCTCTTATGCCCGCTTCTACCCCGCGCAGGAGACATCTTGGACGTGGAACTGCGAGAACTATGGCATTGCGTGGCGCTATTATAGCGATAAGCCCCGCTTCGTAGGTGCTGTGGGTATCGACCTTGAGTATCGAGAGCGTGCCTATAATATGGGCTGGCGATACACCTCTTCGTGGATACCTATTGGCGATACGGGCGACTTTAAGGAGATTCGACGCTATGAGTTCTACCACCGTAAGATTAGCACTGTGATGCTTCCGCTGGTGTGGCAGCCACACTTCTACCTCGCTAAAAACCGCTTGCGACTCTTTGTGGAGGCGGCCGTAGTATTTAGCTACAACTTCTCGTCGAGCTACTCCTATCAGAATGACGAGCGCCCAGGAGGCGTCTACAACTGGAAGATTCCGCGCGACAACCGCTTCGGATATGGACTCTCGGGTGGTGCAGGTTTCGCACTTCTCTTTGGTCAGGTGGAGATAGGCTTCAAGGCGAAGTACGACTTCGGTTACTCGGATATCCTGAAGAACCGCAATAAATACTACTCAAACACTACGGATGGCTACGAGAACCCATTTAGCTACACCCCTATGCGTTCACCTATCGACAACCTCAGCTTCTCACTAACTCTCGGTTGGCGCTTTAATAAGCGAGGCTTCGACGAGTGGTTTGTGGTAAGACCAAAGAAAGAGAAGGGACTCAGAACCTTTAACTTCTCGGCGCAGACAGGTGCTAACGGCGCGCAGGGTGGTCAGAATGCACAGGGAGCTCCAGGAGGCCGCCCAAATATGAACCAAACACGTAGATAATAATAACTAAAAAACTTATAAATTATGGATTCTACAAGACAGCAGAAGATTGCTCGACAGATTCAGCGCGACATCGCCGAGATTTTGCAGAAGGAGATGGCAGATACCATCCGTGGCTCACTCGTTACGGTGACTACCGTACGCGTATCACCCGATTTGGCCTACGCAAAGCTCTACATCAGTATCTTCCCATTTGAGCGTAGCGCGGCGTTGCTCGAGGCTATCAAGGAGAAGAGCTGGTATGTCCGCAAGCTCCTCGGCGCACGTATCCGCAACCAGCTCAAGATTGTTCCAGAGTTGGAGTGGTTTATCGACGACTCGTTGGAGTATATCGAGAATATCGACAACCTCCTAAAATAGATGGGGTTACAACAATAAATAACGGCTATTATGTTGTGGGGTAAGTTTGCGCGAAGGTATATGTTTTCACCGAAGTCACACTCGGTGATAAACATCATTGCGTGGGTGAGCCTCATAGCCGTTGCGGTGCCTACTGCCGCAATGATAATCCTCGTTGCGGTATTCGATGGACTATCCGAGACCGTCGCAAAACTCGAGAGTGCCATCGACGCAGATATAGAGGTTGTGGCACGCCGTGGCCAGACACTCCGCTGCGAGGAGGTGGATACCGCGCAGATTGCTAATATCGAGGGTGTGGAGGCTATTGCACCCTACATTGAGCAGAGCATAATGGCCTCGTCGGCAGGTCGTCGCGTGACGCTGGAGCTTCGTGGTGTCGACCGCAGCTACTTCGAGGTTATGGATGTAGCACCACTTGTTGAGGCGGGAAGCCTGGAGTCTATATTCTCGGGCGACATTCTCCTCGGCACCTCGCTATGTTCCGACCTCGGAGCTTATGGCATCGGCACTGAGATAGAGTTGTATGCTCTAAACCGCAAGCAGATATCTACGCTGCTGCCAATGAGTGGCATCTCTCGTATGACAACCCACCTCGGAGGTGCGGTAAATGGCAATAACGACATCAGCACTACGCTTGCCATTGCCGAGTTGGGACGTGTGCAGAGGCTTCTAAACTATAACGACCGCGTCTCGGCAATAGCTATCAGAACTGCCGAGGGCTGTGATGCACGTAGGGTTGCCGCAGAGATAGAGAGTATCGTGGGCGAGGAGTATAAGGCCGTCACACGTGCCGAGAAGAACGCCTCGATAAACGCAATACTCCGTATGGAGAAGTATGCCATAGTGCTTATCGGAGCGTTGATAATCCTCGTTGCTACCTTCTCCATCGTAGGTGCCGTCATAATGCTTATCACCGAGAAGCAGCGCGACATCCAAACGCTACGTGCGTTAGGTGCTAAGCGAAGCCTCATAAACAACATCTTCGTGGGTGAGGGAGTGCTTCTTACCGCAGCAGGCTCGCTTCTTGGCACAATCATAGGCTGCGCCATAGCGCTTCTGCAACAACACTTTAAGTGGGTGAAGATTCCTGGCGACAGCTTCCTAAATGGCTACCCCGTAAACCTCAACCTATGGGATGTGGCGCTTATCGTTGTGATTGTCATTGTCATAGGCACGATAGTCTCGTGGGCAACGGTACGCACACGCCTCAAAGAGTAAAATAGAGTACTAAATATGATAAGAAACTTCTCAAAACGCATCGCATCGAGTGTTGCCACCATCGTGCTGCTGATAGGTGCTATCGCCTGCTCAGGCCCGAGGGTTATTCCCGATGATGTCCTCAAGAATATCATCCACGATGCCTATCTTGCCAACGCATATCTCGAGGAGGCAAACATCAACGACGATTCGCTCTACATCTACGAGCCTATCTTTGAGCGCTATGGATATACTATCGAGGATTTGCACCATACGATTATGGGCTTCTCGGAGCGTAAGAGTGCGATGCTCTCGGACCTTATGTATGAGGTAAACCAGCGCCTTAGCGAGGAGTCGAAGGTTGAGCAGCGTAAGATTGTGGTGCTTGATACCATCGACAACATCGCCAAGCGTGAATATACACGTACGGTCTACTCCGACTCGCTGATTCGCGTTAAGAATCTTCGTGACTCATCGAAGCTACGCATCACCATCACCGACCTTGTGCCTGCGGAGTACACCGTGTCGTTCACATACCTTATCGACACCCTCGATGAGAATCGTAACTCACGTGTCGAGGCCTACCTCATAAACCGCGACTCGGACCAGCTGATGCGCCACACGATGATGCTCAGCCGCTATCGTGAGAGTAAGTACACGCGAAAGTTTACAACCGATACCATACACCGCGAGCTATATATCAATATGTTCTACCACCCTCGTACCGAGGAGGCGAAGGAGCCAGATATCACCATCACAGACTTCAAGGTGGTGCGTGTGCTGCCTACCGAGCAGAGCGTAGATAGCCTCTATCGCCGTCAGCTCGACATCCGCCTCTTCAACCACGACCTTATGACCTCGTTTACGCGCGACACGGTGGACGTTGCGGAGGCCGAGATAGATACTATTGCTACAGATTCGCTGCACTATGAGAAGGATAGCCTCACACTACGCACTAATTAACGGAGCGCTACAACGTGATATCGTTATAGAGTTGGATGATAATGGCGTGATTCTCAATGTCATCCACACAACCTCGTTGGACTCTATGGCAAGCGTTGAGTTCTACCCTGGCATCCTTATTCCAGGTATGGTAAATGCCCATTGCCACCTTGAGTTATCCTATCTTCGAGGAGAGATTGCCGAGGGTAGTGGCTTTGCTGGCTTCGCACGTGCCATAGGTCAGGTGCGTAATAACTTCACCCCCGAGGAGCGTATCCACGCCGCTTCGGTTGCCGATGCAAGGATGTGGGCAGAGGGTGTGGAGGCCGTAGCAGATATCGCCAACGACGAACTTATAATGGAGGTTAAGGAGCGCTCAAATATAGAGTATCACACTATGTTTGAGCACTTTGGACTGAACAATACATCAACCACCTAGACTCAAGCCTTGGCCACACGCCACACGAACTCCTCGGCAACGCCACACTCCACCTACTCGCTTCAGGATGCACCTTTTAAGGAGCTATGCAAGGGCGAGGGACTACTCTCGATTCACCTGTTGGAGAGCGATGATGAGTCGGAACTATATAGGGGTTGCGGCTCGCTTTGGGCGTGGTACGAGCGTATGGGATGGGAGTGTGACTTCCTCGGCTACGGCTCACCAGCAAGACGTGTGGTTCAGAGTACGCCTCACGATAGGGCTATGCTTCTTGTTCACGCCACACGCGCCACAAAGGAGGATGTCGCGCTGATTGAGAGCCACACGCAAAGTGCTACGTGGGTGCTATGCCCAGAGTCGAATCGCTACATCTCGCATCTTACGCCTCCTGTTGCGATGCTCCGCGAGATGGGGGCAAAGATTGCCGTAGGCACCGACTCGCTGGCTTCGGCACGCTCGCTCTCGATGATTGATAACCTCCGCCAACTTGGCGACATTGCCCCAACACCCCTCAACAAACTCCTTACGTGGGCGACACTCAACGGTGCTGTGGCTCTTGGCATCGAGAAGGAGAAGGGCAGCTTTGAGGTGGGTAAGCGACCAGGCGTGGTGGTTATTGAGGGAACGGACCTGCAAAACCTCCGCCTTACCCCCAACACGACAACACGTCGATTGATATAGAACTAACAAAACTTAAAAATATGAAGAATAGAAAAACCATTGTCGGCACTCTCTTTATTGCCGTAGTTCTCGTAGTGGTATGCGTTATGGCGCACCTCGGTGAGAATAAGAGTCTTTTTAAGGCCAGCGTCAACTATCGCATCATTGATGGTGTGATTCACCTCGATGAGCCAGAGCGAAGCCCTTCGCAGCAGAGTATGCTCGAGTTTCGTGCCGAGCCTCTGGAGACCGTACGTGTAGGCTTCGTAGGTCTTGGTATGCGTGGTCCCGATGCCGTTGACCGCTTCTCACGTATCGAGGGTGTGGCTATCAACGGCCTCTGCGACAAGTACGCCGAGCGTGCGGAGCGCTGTCAGGTATACCTTGCGAATGCTGGTATGCCCGAGGCAAAGGTATATAGCGGCGATGAGGGTTATAAGGCGTTGTGCGAGAGCGAGGATATCGACCTTGTCTACATCGCAACACCGTGGCAGCTGCACGTCGAGGTGGCGGTATATGCTATGAACCACGGCAAGCACGTGGCAATTGAGGTGCCAAGTGCCAACACCGTTGCCGAGTGCTGGGCGTTGGTAGATGCTGCGGAGCGCAACAAGGTACACTGCACAATCTTGGAGAACTGCTGCTACGACCACTTTGAGCTTACGACATTGAATATGGCACACTCGGGAGTCTTCGGTGAGATTATCCACACCGAGGGTGCATATATCCACAACCTTGAGCCATACTGGCGACACTATGCCGATAACTGGCGCTTGGAGTATAACCAGGCACACAACGGCGACATCTACGCTACACACGGCATTGGCCCTAACTGTCAGGCGCTGAACATCCACCGCGGTGATAAACTCGACATCCTTGTTTCGATGTCTACGAAGTCCATAAACGGCGCGAAGCTCACACAGGAGATTATGGGCGAGGCAGAGTGTAAGCAGGGTGACCAGATTAACACCCTCATCCGCACACACAACGGCTGCACTATTGATATGCAGCATAACGTTATGACACCACGCCCTTATAGCCGTATGTATCAGCTTGTTGGCACCGAGGGTTTTGCGAATAAGTATCCCGTTGCGGGCTTCACCTTCAAGCTCGACCAGCTCCAGAGCGTAGCTACGGATGAGAATGGAATGCCTGATATCGAGGCCTTGGACCACCACACCTTCGCGCCACAGAGCGTCGCTGCGGAGATGATGGCCCTCTACAAGCACCCTGTGCAGAAGCAGCTTATAAATGGTGTGCCTTTGCAGGACTACTCGATGGGCGTTGGTGGCCACGGAGGTATGGACTTCATTATGGATTACCGCCTTGTCTACTGCCTACGCAATGGTCTGCCACTTGATATGGATGTCTACGATGCTGCGGAGTGGAGCGCAATGGGCGAGCTTACACGTATCTCGATTGAGAATGGTAGCAAGCCTGTTAAGATTCCAGATTTCACACGTGGCGATTGGGATAAGATTGATGGTCTAACATTCTATTTTGCAGAGTAATATGACTACACTACGCTCCATTGCCGAGCGCTTTGCGTTGGAGGGCGAGGTGATGGATATAAAGCCTCTTGGCGAGGGTTTTATCAACGACACCTACATCGTAACCACCGTTGGCGATGCGACGAACTACATTCTTCAGCGTAAGAACCACGCCATTTTCCCCAATGTGGAGAGGATGATGGATAACATCGCGCGTGTGACCTCACACCTCAAGGCGAAGGTCACTGAAGCGGGTGGCAACCCCGAGCGTGAGGTGCTTACCGTAGTGCCTACGAAGGAGGGTGCGCTCTGCTACCACGATGCGGAGAACTTCTGGGCAGTGTGTAAGTTTATCGAGGGCTCTGTTACGCACGATGCTGCCAACACCCCACATCTTGCATATATGGGCGGTAAGGGCATAGGCAAATTTCAAGCTCTTTTGGCGGACTTTAGCGAGCCACTTTATGAGGTTATCAAGGGTTTCCACAACATCCGCTGGCGCTTCGAGCAGTGGGACAAGGCACTAAAGGAGGATAAGGCGGGACGCAAGGCCTCACTTTGCAGGGAGATTGAGTGGATAGAGTCGCGCCGCGAGAAGATGCTCGGTTTCTGGGCGATGGTCGAGAGTGGCGAACTGCCAATGCGCGTTACGCATAACGACACCAAGTTGAGCAACATACTCTTTGACAAGGAGGATAACGTATTGTGCGTCATCGATTTGGATACGGTTATGAGTAGCACCGCGCTTAACGACTTTGGCGATGCCATCCGCTCCTACACAAATACGGGAGCCGAGGATGACCAGAACATCGACAACGTCGCGATGGACGTTGAGATATTTAGAGCCTACGCCGCGGGTTACCTCTCGGAGCGCAAGGCTACGATGACCACGACGGAGAGGGAGTGGCTTGCCTTTTCGGCGCTCTACATCACCTTCGAGCAGGTGCTTCGCTTCCTGATGGACTACATTGATGGCGACACCTACTACAAGACGCGCTATGCGGAGCATAACCTGGTGCGTACCCACGCGCAGTATAAGCTCCTTGAGAGTATGGAGGCGCAATATCCCGAGATGCAGCAGATTGTAAGGGAGCTTCTCGAGGAGTAACAACAACTACAATAGAAACATAAAATAAGAGTGGTTATGGCAACGGAAGTAAAGGATAGGCTTTGGACACGCGACTATGTCTTTGTCTGTATCTCGGCATTTATGATGTCGTTCTCGTTCTTTATCCTTGTGCCGACACTACCGTTGTACCTCAAGGATACATTTGGCATTAGTCAGGCATTGGTAGGCGTAGTGTTGTCGTGCTACGTGATTGCGGTGTTGAGCGTCAGGCCTTTAGCAGGTTTTGTTGCCGATACCCTACCGCGCAAAAGCGTATATATAGCCGCTTATGCCGTATTCGTATCCTCGTTTTTAGGTTACTTCTTCATTACGCAGACTCTTGCCCTCTTTATCCTATTGCGTATCTTCCACGGCTTCTCGTTTGGTATGCTCACTACGGCGGGCAACACCCTTGTGATTGATGTTATGCCATCGTCACGCCGTGGCGAGGGCCTCGGATATTATGGCGTTACGAATAATCTCGCTATGGCCTTTGGCCCTATGGCGGGACTCTTCGTAATCTCGTCGGGCAACTACACCCTACTATTCCTCACATCGTTGGTTACAGGAACCATAGGTCTTATCCTTGCGACGTTGGTCCGCGCACCACGTAAGATATTGGAGAAGAGCGACTTCAAGCTCTCGGCCGACCGATTCTTCCTCAAGGAGGGCATACGTGCCTGCTTCGCCTTCTTCCTCCTTGCGATGCCTTATGGTATGACAACCAGCTATATGGCTCTCTACGCCCGCGAGGTGGGTATCACGCACAACGCAGGACTCTTCTTTACGGTTATGGCAGCAGGACTTATCTCCTCGCGTCTACACTCTGGCAAGCGTGTCGACAAGGGCTTTGTGACTGAAACCATACGTACGGGAATCTGCATCGCCTTTCTGGGTGCTTGTGGCGAGGCACTACTCTCTACGGTTGCCTCGTGGAGCATCGCCGCAGCGTATGTCACCTACTTCCTTACGGCGTTCCTCTTTGGTTATGGCTACGGCACGATGTTCCCAGCATACAACACCCTCTTTATCAACCTTGCGCCAAACTCACGTCGCGCAACAGCAAATGCCACATACCTAACGGGTTGGGATGTGGGTATCGGAGGTGGTATGCTTGTTGGAGGTGCTATCTCCGAGGCGGGATATGTACACTGCTACACATTAGGTGCTGCGTTCGTTGTCGTGGCACTGCTCTTCTTCGTGCGCTTCGTAACTCCACACTTCCACGCACACAAACTACGTTAACGCTGCGGTATTAATCCAAAGATTTCGCCCTTCCGAGATAGTCGAAAAGGTGGATGTCGAGGGCTTGGTATGCTGTGATGTCACCCGTTGTGGTATCGAACTTTATACGCTCATATATAGGCTCTACGATATAGTCACCGCGACGGTTTATCACACCCATAAGTCCCGACTTTAGCGTCACGACACTTCGCTCCTCGCAGAAGTCTGTTGCCGAGCGGTAAACATCCTCGATAACCATCTCGCCTTTCTCATCACAAAATCCCGTACCTCGCTCTGTAATAACCCTACGGCGACGCTCACAAAGGGGCAGAACCTTACCTGGATAGTCCAACTCATTGCGTGACGCAAGAAGCCCAAGAGTAGGGACAAACGACTCGGGTAACGAGCACTCCATAATCTGCTCCTCGAGATGCTTCAGAGCCTTCAAATCCTTGCGCTGTCCCGTTATGGCATAGAACGAACGTATAGGATGCCAGCGATAGTTGTTATCAACGATGATGTTATCGAGCGTGAGGTTCAAATGACAGATGCCACTACGAAACAGTCGCTGCTTAAGTTCCTTAAGTCCCTCGAGCAGATGCTCACGCGAGAAGGTGTAGAGCGCCTCACGTAGCAGCGTACCTGCAGGGAGGCTCTCCACAATAAGGCTACAACTCGAAGCAAAGATACCATCGAGAAGCATCTCCTCGGGAAGTATCTTAAAGCTACCAAGCTCGCCCGACGTAGTCTCGAAAGCCGACATCGCGCGACGTGCATAGTGGATGGCATCGAGCGTAATAGGGGCATAAATCATATAGCTACAACCAAATGCCGTAGCTACGCACTCCACAAAATGCTCGGTACAAGCAACCGTAGAGTCATCGAAGGTCATATGACCTATCGTACGCAGATGGAAGTGGGGGTTTCTTATACAATTACGAAACGCCAGATAGGAGCAGACATCCATACTCTAACTAATATTTTACGGGTACAAAGGGTTCATAGAGCATCGTTCCGACGTTTATAATCGAAAGCAACGATATGGGTGAGGTGTTAAACGCCGTAGCACGATATGGAGGTCGCGTATTGGGACGGAGGGTTCTGAAAACATAACTCTCCAGGTGTTCGGGGAGGAAGCTCGAGAGAGTAAAGGTAAACTCTCGCTCGCTATCATAGGGATAGAAGAGGCGTGACTCGGGATATATCTCAATCGACAAATCACCCTCATCTGCCGTCGCCAGATAGATATTAAAGAGTAGCGACTTGCCTTTAGGCATACCGAGCGCCATTATCTCCTCGGCAATGGCCCTGAGCTCAACATCATCAGCATCGCTCGGAAGACCATCGCTAATATGGAAGATAAGGGGCGGAAAACTTGTCTTATTCCTCGGGTCGTTACACCACTGCTTTGCGACATTGCGTGCCATCGTAAAGGCATCGTACATAGGTGATGCTCCCGATGCCTCAGGCTCTATCCAAGGGTGTATGAGGTAGGGCATAGATCGTATATCGCCATCCACAGATTGACAATTTAGATATACGTACTTTGGTTGTGGGCTATCCTCCACCAAGCGGACAACACGCTTAAAGACCGTATCATCGCCTGGCAACATCGAGTAGGCCTCATAGCCCGAATAACCGATAACACCTATATCATAATAGTCACGAACATTTATGCCACGCGTAGCACGCGCGACAAGATCATCTATCATATGGTTTACGATGAGCGAAGCGACCTCAATTTTTGACATCTCGGTTGTTCCGAAACGGGTGAGGTTGCGCATCGAAAGCGAGCAATCTACAATAAAGAGTATCGCACATCTATCATAATGTGTCACTACTCGGCGATACATAACCCTACGCTTTTTCGCTATTTCAGAATATCGTAGATTCGTGAGGCGTAGAGAGCATCGTGCAAGCCAAGGCCGATGTTATAGGATAGAATACGCTCCGTATCGCTTGTTCTGCCTCTGTCGACACCCTTTAGCACCTCCTCAATCTGGTGGTACTCCTTAAACTCCGCAAAGTAGCGGAAGCCCTTAACGTGGTCGGTATCATCGGCATAGACCTTATCGAATACCGTGTCGCAGTTCTGGAAGCCACGAGTGTGAACAGGAACGACCAAAACTCCTGGTTTGAAGAGCGTTACATCATCCACCAACAGACCACTTGCATCGGTAATGCACGACACCACAACATCGGCACCCTCGACCAAATCCTTGACATCATCAACGATAGTAAACGTAGCATTTGTGTAGTGGCCATACTCCTCGACAATCTTCTCGGCCTGATTCTTATATCTAAAGAGACGGATATTTAGATGCTCCTGCTTGCAACTCTCTAACAGACAGGTGAGCGTTGCACGTGCCGTACTTCCAAGGCCTATGAAGGCGTACTCCTTGGCCACAGACGAGCGCAGAGTCTTTATCGCCAATGTCGCCACAGCACCCGTACGCATCGCAGTAATCCAGTCGCAATCTACCAACGCCATAAGCTCTCCCGATACTGAGTCAAAGAGCATCATATCGCTCTTGAGGGCTGGCACGCGACCTACGATACGCGACACCACCTTAACACCAAAACGGCCATACTCCTTTGGCAAAAGACAAGGCATCGTGGTGAAGAAGTCGTTGCCCGTAGGGTGTACCGACATCTTGGCAGGGAGCTGGCACTCGCTCTTCATAATGAAGGCCTCGCGCACCCACTCCACGCACTTCTCTGGTGAGATATTAAGAGCTACAATCTCCTCGTTGGTAATTCTCTTCATCGTTAGATATATAGTTTTAGCGCCTCGACAAGACGGTGGTTATCCTTACGGTCACGCACCGCAAGACGTATATAGTTGCGACCTCTAAATGCTGCCTTCTGCGAGCAATCCTTAATCAAGATATCGTGGTCCGAGAGGAGGCGTACTGCAAGCTCTCGTGCCGAGAGACTACCCTCGGTAATCTCGCAGAGGAAGTAGTTGGCCTGCGAAGGGATGACGTGAAGGTATGGTATCTGCTGCAACTCATCATAGAAGAGCTTGCGCTCCTCGCGGAACAGCTCACACGCCTTGAGGTAGTCCTTATGATACTTCTCGTAAATCTGCATATAGAACTCACCAAAGGAGTTGATATTCCAGATTGCCACCTCGCGCTTGAGTTTTGCGATAAGCTCCTTATTGCCACTCGCCAAGACACCAAGACGGAAGCCTGGCACGCCATACGACTTTGAGATGCTCTTAACGACACAGAGGTGTGGGTTCTGCGATAGGACATCATCCTTCAACAACGAGAACTCGCCCTCTACATCCACAAAGTCCACGAACGACTCATCGACAACGAAGCCTATACCTCGCTCTGCACACCACGATATAAGGCGCATAAGCTCGCCATAAGGGATATAGTTTCCCGAAGGGTTATCGGGGTTGATGAGAAGCAGCGTGTCAATAGCCTTATCGCCAAAGAAGGCTATGATATCATCAGCCGAGTAGTGCATATCGCTATTCTCGGGGAGGTAAGATATGATATTCTCCTGCGCCGAGCGGTTAGGGTACTCCTCGAAGGTTGGGTATATAACACCCATCTTACCCGCCTTACGCTCCACAAACGCCTTGATAAGCTCCGCAGCACCATTACCCACTACAACGTAATCCTGCGCTATGCCGAAGTATTTCGCAGCAAGAAGGCTATTTACGCGCATTCCCGAAGGGTACTCGCGCATAAGCGTATCGAAGCTCGCCTTAATCTCGTCGACCATCTGCTGCGGCGGGAAGTAAGGATTCACAAGATAGCAGAAATCTAACAAATGAGGATAACGCCAGTAGCCTCCAAAGCGTGACGAAATAGCACGAAAACGCTCCTCGTCGCTGGT
>JADBON010000214.1:0-3077 GCA_015656305.1 Alistipes sp. | reverse complement strand
TCGGGAGGCGAGCAGCAGCGTCTTGCTATCGCACGCGCTTTGGTTAATAATCCACGTCTTATTCTTGCTGATGAGCCTACGGGAAACCTCGATGTGCGTACTGCGGATGATATTATGGAGATTTTCCAACGTATTGTCAAGAGTGGCTGTGCGGTTATTATGTCTACGCACAATATCTCACTTCTTGAGCAGTTCCCATCTCGCACCATACTTTTTGCACAGGGACATATTCAGGAGGTTGACGTAAGGTCGGTTGTCGGCGAGTAGCGATAGGCGATATATATAATATATGTATAAGGGAGGCTGTTTAGACCTCCCTTATTGTTTAGTATAGCTTGATGTATTCGTAGCTGTTTCCCACGAGCGAGAGATATCTCTCAAACTCCTCACGCTCTATCACCACCGTAAATCTGTTGTCATTGGGGTGAAAGCTCAGCGAAGGTTGCTCACGTAGTGTCTCGTCGAGGAAGAGGTGTACGTGGTTTTCTGTGTCATTTATAAGACCGAATGGCGACACCGAGCCAGGACATAGTCCTAACCATTTATCCATTCGCTCGGGTGAGGCAAACGACAACTTGCCCTGATGTAGGATATGCTCCAAGTCGTGAATTGCCATAGATTGCTCCGAGTCGAAGACTACCAAATAGTGGCGATTGCCTTTATGGTTGCGGAAGAAGAGGTTCTTGCAATGCTTCGAACCATCCTTGCGCCAATGCTGTCGTGCTATCTCGATGGTAGGGGCCTCGGGATGCTCATACCAACTATACTTTATATCGTGACTATCGAGCCACTCAAATACTTTATCTCGTCGTTCCATAGTGCAAATGTATGAAAAAGAGTTGCAAAACACAAATATATTACCTAACTTTGTAAATATTCTATATAGAAGCTAAATTTAAACTTGATTATACGTATGGATGTAAAAGTTATTAATGCGAAGTTCGAGGAGCGTTTTGCGGCGCACGGTGAGATGTTCACATCACCAGGCCGTATTAACCTTATCGGTGAGCATACCGACTACAACGGAGGTTTTGTATTCCCAGGAGCTATCGATAAGGGTATGGTTGCTGAGATACGTCTTAATGGCACAGATAAGGTACGTGCCTACTCCGTAGACCTCGACGATTACGCAGAGTTTGGACTCCGCGAGGAGGATGCACCTGCGGCAAGCTGGGCGCGATATATCTTTGGTGTGTGCCGTGAGATTCAGAAGCGAGGTGGTGTTATCGGTGGTTTTGACACAGCCTTTGCGGGTGATGTGCCTCTTGGTGCTGGTATGAGCTCTTCTGCGGCTCTTGAGTCTACATTTGCCAATGCCCTCAATGAGCTATTCTCGTTGGGTATCGACCGCTTCGAGTTGGCGCGTATTGGTCAGTCAACAGAGCATAACTACTGCGGTGTTAAGTGTGGTATTATGGACCAGTTCGCATCGGTATTTGGCAAGGCAGGACACTTGATGCGTCTTGACTGTCGCTCTATGGAGTTTGAGTACTTCCCATTCGATCCCGAGAAGTTTGGCTATAAGGTGGTGTTGTTGGACTCTGTTGTTAAGCACGAGTTGGTGGGTTCGCCATATAACGACCGCCGTGCTTCGTGTGAGAGAGTCGCTGCGGCGCTTGGTCAGGAGTTCTTGCGCGGTGCTACTATGGAGCAGTTGGATGCCATCAAGGATAAAATCTCGGAGGAGGACTACAAACGTGCCCGTTATGTCATCGGTGAGGAGCAGCGTGTGTTGGACGTATGCGAGGCTTTGGGACGTGGCGATTATGAGACCGTAGGAGCGCGTATGTATGAGACTCACTGGGGTATGTCGAAGGATTACGAGGTGTCGTGCGAGGAGTTGGATTTCTTGGCTACGGTAGCCCAGGAGTGCGGTGTTGTGGGTTCTCGTATTATGGGCGGAGGCTTCGGAGGTTGTACTATTAACCTCGTTAAGGCGGAGCTTTACGACAACTTTATTGCCACTGCAAAATCACGTTTTGCTCAGAAATATGGCCACGAGCCAAAGGTCTACGCCGTAGTAATCTCTGATGGTGCACGAAGATTGTAGTATTTTTAGGAGTTTTTCCGATTTTCTTTTGGGAAATAAAATAAAATGACTATCTTTGTGTGACTATAAACGTACAGGTGTGTACGTGTGCAGAGAGGGTGTGGAGAAATAGATTAGAAAAAGTTTAACCAATACATACTTAATTAACACATTAAACTTATGAAACACAATTTTAACGCAGGTCCTTGCGTACTTCCAAAGCAGGCTGTTGAGGCTGCTATCGAGGCTATCCGCGATTTCGATGGTACAGGTATCGGTATCCTTGAGATTTCACACCGTACTCCAGGTTGGGAGCGCGTAATGGCAGAGGTTGAGCAGCTTTGGCGCGACCTTTTGAACATCCCAGACAACTACGCAGTATTCTTCGTAGGTGGTGGTGCTTCAACACAGTTCTTCCAGGTTCCTGCTAACCTTCTTAAGACAAAGGCTGCTTACTTGCAGACTGGTGTTTGGGCTAAGAAGGCAGTTAAGGAGGCTAAGTTCTATGGCGAGGTTGAGGTTGTTGCTTCTTCAGAGGACAAGACTTACAGCTACATCCCAAAGAACTACACTATCCCAACAGATGTAGACTACTTCCACATCACTACTAACAACACTATCTACGGTACAGAGATCCACGAGGACATCGACTCTCCTGTAACTTTGGTTGCTGATATGTCATCAGACATTATGTCACGTCCTATCGACGTTACAAAGTACGGTATGATCTACGGTGGTGCTCAGAAGAACGTAGGTCCTGCAGGTGTTACTTTCGTTATCATCCGCAAGGATCTTCTCGGTCAGTCAGGTCGTAAGCTCCAGTCTATGGTTGACTACGCTACTCACTACCCAGAGGAGGCTCGCAACCACTCTATGTACAACACACCTCCAGTATTCCCTATCTTCGTAATGTACCAGACTTTGAAGTGGGTTAAGGAGATCGGTGGTGTTGAGGTTATGTACAAGATGAACAAGGAGAAGGCCGAGCTTCTTTACAACGAGATCGACCGCAACTCTATGTTCGTAGGTACAGCAGCTAAGGAGGACC
>JADBON010000274.1:0-2398 GCA_015656305.1 Alistipes sp. | reverse complement strand
TGGTTATAGCAGTGAGGTTCCACCTCTTCCCATTCCGAACAGAGAAGTTAAGCTCACTAACGCCGATGGTACTGCCTATTTAGGTGGGAGAGTAGGTAGCCGCCTCTTCAAGCCGAATCCAATAAGGGTTCGGCTTTTTTTTGTATATATATCTGTCGTCTGCGAGTGTACAGGTGCAAGAGGTAGTACGGGTATCAGCGTCATATGCCCGTCCACGCGTGTCGTATACAGGTGCGGTTGGCGTGAGTGTAGTATGTCCAGGTGTGTGTTCCTATGACTTGTTGATGATGCGTAAAATGATGATACGTTGCTCTATTTGTCGCCTGTAAGTTTGAGGTAAAATGCACTGTTGGAAGAGAATTGAGTACCTATTTTTGAAATACATCTGTTAAGAATTACTCGGGCGGTGGCACGAAATTCGCTTAAGGTGAGTTGAAAAAAACAATCTATTGTTTTGAAGCCTTAAAAGTTTTTCTTACCTTTGTATAATCTTGTTGTGATGAACAATAACGTAATTCTCCAACGTGAGAGGAGTAATAGTGGCAAGACGATTCATTGTCATTATCACACCGATAACGGCACGTGGATAGCTTATGGAAAGTCGGCGTTTGGACTACATAATATGGTCGTTGATGCTGGGTTTTCGACAGTAAGCAGGTACTCGACAGAGATGGAGATGGCCTGTGTGATGGTGGGTAGCAACACCTTGAGCCGTATCTGCTCGAATGAGGTGGTGCAGAGTGTCAGGGAGCACAGCTATCTTGCGATAGATGCTACGGCGAGCTTCAGTAACGAGGAGTATGCGGGATGGGTTGATGCGATAAGGAGTGAGAGTGCGAAGAAGAGTCATCGCTGGGTGCAGACCTTTGTTAGTGATGAGATTTCGGATAAGAGGGAGATTGTGGATGGAATGTCGCCCGTAGCGCGCGCGACGAAGCGCATTGCCGATATGTTCTTTGCGTTTGTGGCGATGGTGTTGTTTTCGCCGTTGTACCTCATTACCTACCTCCTGATACGTCTGGAGGATGGTGGCCCTGCGATATATCGTCAGGAGCGTGTAGGGCGTCGTGGAGAGCCTTTTAGTATCTATAAGTTTCGCTCGATGAGGGTGGATGCCGAGAGGTTTGGGCCGCAGTTAAGTCATAGTGGTGGCCAGAGGGATTCACGTCTTACACGTGTGGGACGGTTTATACGCGCACATCACATCGACGAGTTGCCGCAGTTGTGGAATGTCCTGCGAGGAGATATGTCGTTCATAGGCCCACGTCCCGAGCGCAAGTACTTCATCGACCAGATTATGGAGTATGACAGTCGCTATGCCTATCTCTATCAGATACGCCCTGGCGTTACGAGCTATGCGACGCTCTACAACGGATATACCGATACGATGGAGAAGATGCTGCGACGCCTGGAGTTCGATTTGTTCTATCTCCGTCATCGCTCTATGTGGTTCGATATCAAGATATTATGTAATACCTTCTGTGCCATAGTATTTGGCAAGAAAATCTAAATATACTTAGAAAAAACTACTCGCAAACTATATGCAAGCAATAATTTTGGCAGCAGGTATGGGGCGCCGCCTCGGAGAGCTTACGAACAACAACACCAAGTGTATGCTCGAGGTAAATGGCGTGCGACTTGTCGATAGAACTCTCGATATTCTTGCCGAATTAGGCATCGATAATGTTGTGCTTGTTGTGGGATACAAGGCTCAAAATGTGATAGATGCGGTTGGCGACAGCTATAAGGGTATGAAGATTACCTATGTGGAGAATAGCGTCTACGACAGGACCAATAACATCTACTCGCTCTTCCTTGCAAGAGAGTATCTTATGGCCGATGACACACTTCTATTGGAGTCGGACCTTATATTTGAGAGTAGTGTTCTTCGCAGAATCCTCGATGATGAGTATCCAAATCTTGCCCTTGTGGATAAGTATGAGAGCTGGATGGATGGCACTGTGGTAACTCTCGACAAGGATAATAAGATTAAGGAGTTTCTCGGTAAGGAGCGTTTCCGATACTCGGAGATTGATGGCTACTACAAGACCGTAAACATCTATAAATTCAGCAAGGAGTTCTCCAAGACACACTATGTTCCATTCCTTGAGGCATACTGCCACGCGTTGGGTAATAACGAGTATTACGAGCAGGTGCTGAAGGTTATCACCCTTTTGGATGATTCACCATTGAAGGCTCTGCCTTTGAGTGGCGAGAAGTGGTATGAGATTGATGATATTCAGGATTTGGATATCGCTTCAAGTATTTTCGCAACCAGCGACGAGGAGCGTTTTCGTGCTATTTCGTCACGCTTTGGAGGCTACTGGCGTTATCCTCATTTGTTAGATTTCTGCTATCTTGTGAATCCTTACTTCCCGCCGCAGCAGATGGTTGACGA
>JADBON010000250.1:0-2634 GCA_015656305.1 Alistipes sp. | reverse complement strand
AGGATAATATCCAGAAGGGTAAGTTCCATCCACGTATCTCGGCATTCTCGACAGATTGCTATCGTTGGTTGCGCGATGACCAGAAGGAGGCTTACAACCGCTTGTACAACGACTTCTTCTATCGCCGTCACAACGATTTCTGGAAGTGGGAGGCTTTGAAGAAGTTGCCACCACTCACCGAGGCTACAGGTATGCTTGTTTGCGGTGAGGATTTGGGTATGATTCCTGATTGTGTGCCTTCAGTGATGTCAGGCGAGCAGATTCTCTCGTTGGAGATTCAGCGTATGCCAAAGGACCCTAAGGTGGAGTTTGGCTCAACATACGATTACCCTTACCTCTCAATCTGTACTACGGGTACTCACGATATGAACCCACTTCGCGCTTGGTGGGAGGAGGATAGAGGTGTTACACAGCGCTTCTACAACCAGGTTCTCGGCGCTTGGGGCGATGCACCATATTTCTGTGAGCCTTGGATTTGCGAGCAGGTAGTATCTATGCACCTCAAGTCTCCAGCAATGTTGACCGTTCTTCCTTGGCAGGATTGGGTCGCTATGGATGGCGCGTTGCGCAGAGAGAATCCACACGATGAGCGTATTAACGTACCTGCGAACTCGCGTCACTATTGGCGTTATCGTATGCACTTCTTCCTTGAGGAGTTGCTCGAGGCAGAGGAGCTCAACAAGATGATTAGCCAGAAGATTGCAGAGTCGGGACGATAATTTTTGAATAGACCAATCGAAAAAGGGTATTGCGGTGTGCAATACCCTTTTTTATTCATTGTAATATGTGCGGTGAAATATTGAGCTTTTTTTGTTATTATTAGCAAAGAAGTCTAAAATTTCGATTATCTTTGCAAGTCAGATGTATAGGCGAAGAAAAAAAAGGCAGACAGACGATGCTGCTTGCCTTTCGAGTGACTCCGAAAGGATTCGAACCTTCATCGTAAGAACCGGAATCTTAAATTCTATCCATTGAACTACGGAGCCGCGATGCAAAGATATTATTTTTTTTTGATTTAAAGCTCTTCTCGCCGATGTTATGGATGAATTGGAGTAGGGGGTAATAGGAAAAATATTTAGAGTATGACTAATAAATTTAATAACTGGGAGCGTTTAGTAAAGGTTATCGAGCGTTTTGGAGTGTCGGTAAACTCGTTTGCTCGAAGCTTGGGCTTCGCGCGTGCGGAGAGTCTGTATCATATTCGCAGAGGTAATTATGGTATCTCGGAGGATTTGGCAGATAGAATCGTGAAGCTGGATGGAGATATTGACCGTACGTGGTTGCTCACGGGAGTTGGAAATATGCTTAGGAGCGAGCCGTTGGTGGGTGAGTCGCTTCCGTTCTACCGTGAGGAGATGGAGGATATCTTGACTTGTCTTGACCTGTATGAGCCTACGAGTCATATCTTTATGCCTTATTCTACGGGTAGCGACTTTGTGGTACGCACATTTTCGCGCCCGATGAGTGATACTGTTACTGCGGCTAACGATTTGCTCCTAAAAAAGGTGGCTGAGATTAATGAGGTGGTTCAGGGTAATGAGTACGTTATGCTGATTGGCGAAAGAATTATTTGGCGTCGCGTACGTTATGTAAATGGCGATCCAATGAAGTTGCGCCTTGTGGCACGCAATAGAGAGGAGTTTGCGGACCTCTTCGTGGACCTTAAGGATATTAAGGCTGCGTGGCGTGTTATTGCGCGAATCTCCGTACTTGAGAGTTAATCAAGGGTTTAGTTGATATGATTTAATAGTTTGAAAATCAAAGAGCAATGAATATTCTTTCTGTGGTTTGGAATTGGGACCCAACTCTTGTGATGTTGGGCGATATAGATATCCGTTGGTACGGTCTTATGTGGGCTGTGGCAATTCTCGCTGCCGAGCGCGTTTGTCACTTTACCTTCAAGCACGAGGGCTTGCCACCACGTACTGTTGAGTCAGGATTTATGTGGATTGTCCTCGGAACTTTCATTGGTGCGCGTGTAGGCCACTGTCTATTCTATGAACCTGAGGTCTATATCCCTGAACCTTGGCGTATTATAACCGATATCCGTGATGGCGGTATGGCGAGCCACGGTGCTACAATTGGTATTATTCTTGGCATCTTCTTCTTCGTGCGCCGCAACTACCTTCCATTCATCTGGGGTCTTGATAGAATTGCCATTGTTGCGCCGTTGAGTGGTGCTATTATTCGCTTGGGTAACCTCTTTAACTCGGAGATTGTCGGCTATCCAACCGATTCGCCACTTGGCTTCAAATTTATCTACCACGATGCGCGTAGAGCGTGGATGGAGTATAGTGGAAATGTGCCGCAGGAGATTATTGATATGATACCTGCACGTCACCCAGCACAGTTGTATGAGGCGTTGTGTTACTTCCTGACATTCGGTATCTTAATGTGGTTGTATTGGAGGAAAGATTTAGGTCGCCGCAGACCTGGTTTGCTCTTCGGAGTTGCTATGATTGGTATCTTCCTTACTCGCTTCTTCATCGAGTTCCTTAAGGAGCGTCAGGTAGATTTCGAGATGGGTATGGCTCTCGATATGGGACAGTTGTTGAGCCTTCCATTTATCATCATTGGTATCTTTATGATTGTGCGTTCGTTGATTCGCCCTGAGGTTGCTGATATCAACGCAGT
>JADBON010000171.1:0-3738 GCA_015656305.1 Alistipes sp. | reverse complement strand
TCGCTCTCTGCGCGCTCCTTAATCCACGCTTCGCGCAAATGGGGTAGTCCTCGCTTTAGGTCAATATCTATGTTCGAGTCGCCGTATGCTCCCGAGGTGTCATAGATGTAAATCGCAGGATTTTCTCGCTCTATTCGCTCGCCATCCTTAATTGTGACGGTAGGCGTCTGTCTTACACGTCGCATTGCCACGCGGATGTTGCGATGAATAACTTCCTCCATATAGACTCTTTCGGAGTTGGGATAGGAGATTCTTAAATCAGTATTCATACTTTAAGGTTATTAGTTAATAGGTTTAAGTCCTTACTTTATAAGAATATCTACTATCTCGCGCATCTCTTGCGAGGGGGTGTCCGCACGTAGTATCGAGCCACTTAGCGCAATGCCATCTACGCCACACTCCAGTAGTTGAGGTATATCCTCCTTGGCAATGCCTCCAATGGCAATAAGTGGTGTTGCGATGTTATGCTTACGCATCTGCTTTATTATGTCGCTGTAACCCTCGATGCCAAGTATTGGCGCGAGGTTTCGCTTTGTTGAGGTGTAGCGAAATGGCCCGCAACCGAAGTAGTCGGGTGGGGAGGTATGTAGATGGTGCAGTATATCGTCAAACGAGTTTACCGTGCCGCCGATAATAAACTCATTGCCCAGAATCTTGCGCGCTTCTACGATAGGCATATCTCCCTTGCCAAGATGCACTCCGTCAGCACCTATGCTCTTGGCAAGCGCAACATTGTCATCAATAATAAACGTAGCCTCTGCTTCTCTACACATCCTCTGTATGGCAATCGCCGTATTACGCAACTCGCGCTCCTCGGCATCCTTCATACGAAGCTGTATCCAGCGACATCCACCCTCCAGCGCAATGCGTGCAGAGTCGACATAGGAGTAGCTATCGGTGTGGTGGGTGATGAACTGTAATTTATGATTATTTCCTCTCATTTGCCACCATTTTTAAAGGGTTAAAGCCGTGATTAACAGGTCCGAAGCCGTTGCCAATAGCTACGTCAGCACCTGCGCGTATGGCATCGGTGATATAACTCTTTGCCTTCGCAATAGCCTCGTTTATAGACTCTCCTCTTGCTATATATGCAGCTATTGCGGCCGAAAGTGTACATCCCGTACCGTGAATATTCTTTGTGTGAATGGTCTGGGAAGAGAAGGTTGTGGCCTTTATGCCTGTTGGCGAGGCTGAGAATAGTGTGTCGCTCTTCGTATCTCCCTCCTCGTGTCCTCCCTTTAGGAGTATGGCCTTGGCACCTAACTCTATGAGATAGTGCGCGGCACGCTCTTTATCCTTGTATGTTGAGAGTGTTACGGAGGTAAGAGCCTCCATTTCGGGAATGTTGGGTGTGATTAGTGTGGATAGTGGCAGTAACCTCTCCTTTACGCTCTCTTGTGCCTCGATAGAGAGTAGACGATGTCCGCTACTTGAAACGATGACAGTGTCGAGGATGATGGGAAGTTGATACTGGCTAAGTGCCTCAGCAACAGCGCATACAATCTCACTATTCGACAGCATACCAATCTTTACGACCGAAGGATTGAGGTCCTCCATAACCGCAATTATCTGGTCGTAGACCATCTGCGGAGCGATGGCAAGTTGGCTGTGAACACCTTGAGTATTTTGCGCAGTGATGGCCGTAATGGCTGTGGCGCCATATACTCCGAGCGAGGAGAATGTTTTAAGGTCGGCTTGAATTCCAGCTCCGCCAGATGAGTCGGAACCAGCAATCGACAATGCGATTGGATAAGATTTTTTAGAGTTCATACCACTATTTTACATTTATCGTATGCTCAAATAGTGGTACGCCTATGTACCTCTTAAGGGACTCCAAACTTCCAGCGTCAGCATTATCTGTACTGGTGCAATGTGTATAATCTCAGCCACGATAAAAATCGGGCACCACCATTCGAGTTCAAATGCAAAGATATGAAAAAAATCTGAAGTCAGTACTCCGAACGCGAAATTTTTTTCGGGGTAGGGGCGAGAGAAAAAATATTGTGATTGTAGTAGGGAGATGTGGTATAAACAAAAAAAGAGAGAAATTTTCATTTCTCTCTCATCAGTCGGGATACCAGGATTCGAACCTGGGACCCCCTGCTCCCAAAGCAGGTGCGCTAACCGGACTGCGCTACATCCCGATTGGTTTGTCATTGCGGGTGCAAAGGTACACCATTTTTTTTATTCTGCAAACTTTTGTGTAACTTTTTTTACTTTTTTTCTTAATTTTTCTCAATATTTAGCGATTTTCGTGGCATAATTTGTGTTTTTCACACTGTGAACATCTAAAATTATAAAGTATGACACAGAAAAAACACTCTACTGCAACCACCGCAGTTTATGGCTCGGAGGAGATGGTACGCCCTGCGCCTACGATGACTATCCCTGAGGAGATGACAACACCCGAGATTGCCTACCGTATGGTTAAGGATGAGACCTATGCGCAGACACAGCCGAGGTTGAATCTCGCGACATTCGTCACCACCTATATGGATGAGTATGCCACTCGCCTTATGAACGAGGCTATCGCGATGAACTACATCGACCAGACGGAGTATCCTCGTGTTGCGGTGATGACAAGCCGTTGTATTAACATTCTTGCCAACCTCTGGAACACCCCCGAGAAGGGCGAGTCGAAGACAGGTGCGTTGGGCATCGGTTCGTCGGAGGCGTGTATGCTCGGAGGTGTTGCGGCGTGGTTGCGTTGGCGTAAGCGCCGTCAGCAGCAGGGTAAGGATTGCACGAAGCCAAATCTTGTGATGAGTTCGGGAATGCAGGTCGTGTGGGAGAAGTTCTGCCAGTTGTGGCAGATAGAGTTGCGTCAGGTGCCTCTCACGCGCGAGAAGCGCACGCTATGCCCAAAGGAGGCGTTGAAGCACTGCGACGAGAATACGATATGCGTGGTGCCTATTGCTGGCGTTACGTGGACGGGCCTCAATGATGATATCGAGGAGCTTGACCGCGAGCTGGAGGCGTTCAACAAGAAGACGGGCTACGATATTCCGATTCACGTGGATGCAGCGTCGGGAGGTTTCATCTTGCCGTTTGTAAGTCCTGAGACACGCTGGGATTTTCGCCTAAAGAACGTAATCTCAATCTCCACTTCGGGACATAAGTTCGGCCTTGTATATCCAGGTTTGGGATGGGTTATATGGCGCGATAAGAGCTATCTCCCAGAGGAGATGAGCTTCTCGGTGAACTACCTCGGTGCCGAGGTTACGCAGGTAGGTCTTAACTTCTCACGCCCTGCGGCACAGGTGCTTGGTCAGTATTATAACTTTATCCGTTTGGGTCGTGAGGGCTACACCCGTGTGCAGCAGAACTCTATGGAGATTGCACGCTACTGTCATAAGCGTATTGGCGAGATGAAGTGCTTCGAGAACTACTCCGATGAGGTTGTCAATCCACTCTTCGTATGGTCTTTGAGTCAGGAGTATATCAAGAGTGCGAAGTGGACACTCTACGACCTTCAGGCCTCGTTGCAGCAGAGTGGCTGGATGGTGCCAGCATACTCTCTCCCCAAGAACATAGAGGATATCGTGGTGATGCGTATCGTGGTGCGTCAGGGTATGTCGCGTGATATGGCAGATATGCTGTTGCGCGATATCGAGAATGCAGTTAAGGAGCTTGATAAGTTGAAGTATCCAACCACATCGCGCATTGCCTATGATGAGCAGCAGAAGCAACTCGGCAAGGTCTTTACACACTAAAATAGAGGATGACTAATTCTTTTTA
>JADBON010000056.1:0-6751 GCA_015656305.1 Alistipes sp. | reverse complement strand
GACGCCTCGAATATCTGCTCCTCGGCGTGTGTAGTACGTTCTGTGGCACTATTTGTAGCACATCTGAACGACGCCTCCACTTCGGTTGCCGACACTGGGGCAATCGAAACAAGAAGTGACACTACAAAGAGTGCTATGCTACAAAGAGACATCATTGTGCTACGAAGGTGTAAGTTATTGTTCCTCGATGCGATACAGGTGCAGAACTATCAATTCTAAAGAGCGTTCGACGGTTACGTGCAGCGCTCAACGCCTGCTCGTTAAGCTCCGAATTTGTCGAAGAGTTGATACGCGCCGAGGTAACTGTGCCATTGCGATCAAGCCACACATCCACAACAACCACACCACCACTCTTCGAGCGATAGGCTGGAACATATAGGTCGCGGTGGTGACGCACAGGATTCTCAAAGCTATAGGCTACGGTCACAGCACCCGAGAATTTACCCTTATCGCCATCACCCTTCGTACCTCCAGAGCCACCCCCAGAGCCACCTTTGCCTATACCCTGCACCTCGCGCATACCACTCTCGTAGTCACCACGATTTGTTGCCATATCCGATGCCACCTTATCCATCATCTGCTGCATATCGCTATCGTACTGCATCTGCTCCTTCGAGCCAGCGCTCTCCGAAGCATCGTTCGACTGAAGGTTCTTAACCTTCTCGATAGCCGCCAGACGACGATTTATATCCTCCTGCAACATATCGCGCCTCTTCTTAAGCTCCTCTACCTCCTCCTCGGTAGGTGCCTCATCCACAAACTCGATGATATACTCCACAGGACGAAGCTCCACATCGTAGCGCGCTGTGGCAAGGACAACACCTCCTACAAGATAGACCGCCAAGACCACTAAAAGGCCGATACGATGGCTATACAACCACTCGCCCAACGACTCCTTGCGGGTGTCGCTGAGGTTTACGGCGGGCTTTCTTCGAGGCAGCGAGCCTCGACTATTTCGTTGCTGTGAGCTTTGTTGCATAGTAACATCTCATAAATCAAGGACAAAAATAGTAATTTTTTAAAAAAATTCCTATATTTGTACCATTATACTTAAAGTTAATGAGGTAATATTGGTTGATTTTATATCACAATAGCCTCGTAGTACATAATTTAAATTTGATTAGTTATGGCAACAAAACAGCAAACTCTTGCCTCGTCAATATCATTCACGGGTAAAGGCCTACACACTGGATTGCAGGTAGAGATGACAGTACATCCTGCAGAGGAGAATCGTGGTATCGTGTTTCGTCGAGTGGACATCGAGGGACAGCCCGAGGTGCCAGCATTGTGCGAGTATGTTACTGACACATCACGCGGTACGACTATCGAGAAGGGTGAGGCGAAGGTAAGTACTATCGAACATATTATGTCGGCGTTGTGGACATTGGGTGTAGATAACGCCGTTGTAGATATCAACGCTCCAGAGACTCCAATTATGGATGGCTCGGCACGCGAGTACGCAGAGCGTATCTTGGAGGTTGGCACCGTAGAGCAGGAGGCAGACCGCAAATATTTTGAGGTTACCGAGAAGCAGGTATATACACTTCCAGAGAAGGGTGTGGCAATTGTCATCTACCCTGATGATGAGTACTCGGTATCGGTTCACGTAGACTACAACTCAAAGGTTGTGGGTAACCAGTATGCCGTATATAGCAAGGAGGATAACTACACCGAGAAGATTGCTATGTGCCGTACGTTTGTGTTCCTCCACGAGTTGGAGCCACTTATGAAGATGAACCTCATCAAGGGTGGCGACTTGGATAACGCTATCGTTGTTGTGGAGAATGCCGTATCAGACGAGCAGCTCGACCACCTAAAGAAGATTTTTGGCAAGGAGGATATTCACATCACAGGCGGATACCTCAATAACCAGCAGCTTCGTGCGAACAACGAGTTGGCACGCCATAAGCTCCTCGACCTTCTTGGCGACTTTGCACTTCTTGGTATGCGTATCAAGGGCCGCGTATGGGCAACACGTCCTGGCCACTTCGCAAATACGGAGTTTATGAAGGATATCTCGCGTGTTATCCGTCGTAGCGGCGAGAAGCCATCGTTCAAGTATAGCACAAAGGAGCAGCCTTTGATGGATATCAACAAGATTAAGTCGTTGTTGCCACACCGCCCACCATTCTTGCTCGTTGACCGCGTATTCCATATCGATGAGAATGCAATCGGCGGTATCAAGAACGTTACGATGAACGAGCCTTTCTTCGTCGGCCACTTCCCTAACGAGCCTGTAATGCCTGGTGTACTCATCATCGAGGCGTTGGCACAGTGCTGCGGCATCCTTGTATTGAGCCGTGTGGAGGACCCTGAGGCATACTCTACATACTTCCTTAAGGCCGATGGCGTGAAGTGGAAGCGTAAGGTTGTTCCAGGTGATACGCTCCAGCTTGAGTGTCATATCGTAGATATGCGTCGTGGCATCTGCACCGCAGAGTGTAAGGCATTCGTAGGTGGTCAGCTTGCGTGCGAGGCTACACTTACAGCACAGATGGCAAAGAACAGATAATTGATTTTCAAATATTAACTTTTTATGATTAGTAATTTGGCTTACGTTCACCCTGATGCCAAGATTGGCAAGAACGTAACTATCGAGCCATTCGCCTACATTGAGGGCGATGTGGTTATTGGCGACGATTGCTGGATTGGCCCACACGCCATCATCTACAATGGTGCGCGTTTGGGTAAGGGTAATAAGGTACACCCTGGTGCGTGCATCGCTTGTCTCCCACAGGATTTGAAGTTCGCTGGCGAAGAGACTACTGCCGTTATCGGCGACTACAACGATATCCGCGAGTGTGTGACTATCGCACGCGGTACAGCATCACGTGGTACTACCGTTGTTGGCGACCACAACCTTCTTATGGCCTACGTACACGTTGCTCACGACGATGTTGTAGGTAGCCACTGCGTTATCGCAAACCGCGTGTCGTTGGCTGGCGAGGTGGAGATTGGCGACTGGGTAGTTATTGGTGGTCACGCAGCTCTCCACCAGTGGATTAAGGTTGGCGACCACGCTATGATTCAGGGTGGTGCGCTCGTTACGCAGGATGTTCCTCCGTTCATCATCGCAACTAATGGCGAGACTCACTATGCGGGTATCAACAAGGTAGGTCTTTCACGCCGTGGCTTCACAGCCGAGCAGATTGAGTCTATCCACAACACTTGCCGTATCTTGTTCCAGAGTGAGTTGAACTATTTGGCAGGTTGCGACAAGGCCGAGGCAGAGGTTGCCGAGAGTGCCGAGCGTAACAAACTTATCGAGTTTGTTCGTGGCTCGAAGCGTGGCGTTATCAAGCAGTACGTTTCACGTCGATAGCAGAGAAACAGATACCTTTATAATATTAAAGAGAGGGGCCCGATGGTCCTTCTCTTTTTTAATTTCACCTCTCGAAAGGCTATTTTTCAATCAGTATAAATGCTTATATTTCGGTGATTAATAGCAGATAACGCTCAAAATTGTAGATTTTATAGTCCAAATAGAGTATATTTGCAATTATCATAAACTACTACCTTATGCGTAAAGAACGTAAACCAAGACAACATTCACTATTTCTAAAAGCATTTCGCACATATCTTCAGTTTGTAAACTCTGGACTATATTTCCGCAAGGAGCATATCATCGGCCTTGAGAATGTACCTGTTGACGGTACTCCTCTTGTCGTAGTCTCTAACCACCAGAACTGCTTAAATGACCCTCTCTGCGTCTGCCTACAACTTACGGATAGACGTATGAACTTCATCGCACGCGCTAACGTCTTTAAGAATCCTATCTTCAACAAGGCATTGCGTGCTATGGGACTTCTCCCAGCATATCGTATGAGCCACGAGGGTTTTGCGGCGATTAACAACAACCGCGATACGATGGACGCTGCGGGCCAGGCACTCACCGATGGCGAGACCGTAATGCTCTACCCCGAGGCTGACCACCAGGATAAGCGTTGGTTGGGAAACTTCAAGCTCGGATACTTGCGCATCGCCTTCGACGCCGCGGAGCGTATGGGTTTTGAGCAGGATGTGATGATTCTCCCTTCGTGCAACCACTACTCAAACTATTTCCACGCGCGTACCGATATGCTTATCAAGTTTGGCGAGCCTATCTCGCTCAAGCCATACTACGATGAGTATCGTGAGTCACCACGTGAGACGATGATGAAGCTAAATGGCATTGTACGTAGCAAGATTCAGGAGATGATGCTCCACGTTGATGACCTCGAGCATTACGACGAGATAGACTTCTTGCGCGAGACGGGCTATGGCCGTAAATATGCCAAGGAGCACGGTTTCAAGCACCACTACCTCCCATCACGTCTTCTCTCGGACCAGCAGCTTGTAGAGGCATTGCAGAATGCTCACGAGGCTTATCCCGAGGAGATGGAGGCTATTTATAGCGACACGAAGGAGTTTGCCGAGGGCATTAAGGCTCTTAACATCCGCGATTGGTTATTTATCCACAACCCTGGTGTAGAGGCAGTTATCCTTCGAGCATTAGGACTTCTTCTGCTTCTTCCTCTATTCCTATTGTCGATAATTCCTACGGGACTACTCTTCATTATTCCGAAGATATTCCTCAAGAAGCTTATCAAGGATCAGATGTTTGTAAGCTCGTTTAACATTGGCGTTAGTGTCTTTGTATCGGTACCTTTATGCTTGATTATCCCTACCATTCTACTCTGGATCTTCGCAGGATTCTGGTGGGCATTGGGCTATTTCGTAGCCTTCCCGCTTATGTTCGTTCTGGCGTGGAACTATATGCGTATCTGGCAGAAGTTTATCGGCTCGTGCAACTACGTAGCACGCCGCAACCGCACTACTATTGAGCGACTTCGCGCACTTCGCACAAGCATCTACGAGCGTTTGGATGCTATCCTAAAGAGATAAAAACTCTACACGAATTCGATATGAGAGGTTGGGAGCTACTCCCGACCTCTTATTTTATATATAGGTATAGAAACACAAAAGGCGACCTTACGATCGCCTTTTGTATTAAGTTCCCGAAGGATCCTAATAAAAATTACTTCTGCTCGAAGAAAGCCTTAATCTCTTCATCATCAAGGATGTTCTGTGTCTGGAATACGTAAGCACCAGTCTTCTCAGACTTAACCATCTTGATACACTTAGTGTACTTCTTAGCAGTACCCGTCTTAAGGGTTGCAACTACTTTCTTTGCCATAGTCTACCTAGTGTTAAAATTACTTAATCTCACGGTGTAAAGTTACTCGCTTCAAGTATGGATTGTACTTCTTACGCTCCAAACGATCAGGAGTATTCTTCTTGTTCTTTGTAGTGACGTAGCGAGACATACCTGCAACGCCGCTCTCCTTCTGCTCGGTGCACTCAAGGATCACCTGCACTCTGTTACCTTTCTTTGCCATCTTTTGTTAGCTTTTTTTAGTAAACCTTCTTAGCGGCCTTTGCGTCACGAAGTGCTGCAGAAAGACCCTTCTTGTTAATTGTTTTGATACCCGCTGCTGATACCTTCAAAGTGATCCAGCGGTTCTCCTCCTCAGACCAAAAACGCTTTGTTCTCAAGTTTGGCGAGAACTTACGCTTGGTGCGGATATGCGAGTGAGAAACGTTGTTACCCACCATCGCTACCTTGCCAGTGATTTCACAAACTTTCATTGTACTTTATTTTTTATCTTAAGTGCCACCGTGGCACAAAAGCGCACAAAGATACATATTTTTTCTCAAACTGCAAATATATAACATCTAATTATTACACCTTTAATCTCAATATCTTGGCATTATATATGTATTTAAGAGAGACAAAAACAGTTATGAAACATAGTATCTTAATTCTAACGACACTAATTATGGCAATTACAGCATGTAAGGCACAACATGGCGACATTGATCGAACAACTGTAGAGCAGCTAAATATAGATAGATATATGGGGCAATGGTTCGAAATAGCCCGTTTCGACCATAGCTTTGAGCGCAATTTGGAGAAGTGTAGAGCAATCTACACAAAGCTTCCTGATGGTAAAATTGTCGTTGAGAATAGTGGTGTGAATGCCCATACAGGTAATTTTAAACTCTCCGTGGGCAAGGCCAAAGCTGGTAATAAGCCTGGCACTCTGCGAGTATCATTCTTTTGGTTCTTCTACTCCGACTATAATATCCTAGCACTTGGCGATAACTACGATTGGTCTTTGGTGGGAAGCAAAAGTGACAAGTACCTGTGGATACTATCTCGCACACCCACACTCCCAAAGTCCACGATAGAGGAGATTTTATCAATCGCACAACAACGAGGTTACGACACATCAAAACTTATATGGGTTAGACAGAAGTAAAGCTCATACGTTCACCTATAGACTGCACCAGCAACCGAACAGCAAGATACTAACTCTTCATCGGATTGCTGGTCTCTCTTTTTATCTTCACGTATATATTATATATAGGTATGAGCAGAGATGCCCAGCACAACACTAAATAACTCCCTAACCTCCCTAATCTCCCTAACAAAGACAAAGGATTCAGCGATAGGGGTCTACCCTTCGCGGTCGGCGTTGCCATTGTTGAAGAGAGGGTCTGTTGTGTGTAGTGGTGGTCGGTTGTTTGCTGTGGTGCGTTGATATTGTTAGGGAAGTTAAGGAATTTATGTGTCGTCCTAAAAAAGTGTTACAGGATTTGACACAAAAATAATTAAAGTTTTCTAAATGACAACACGGCGCGCCGTGTTGTCATTTTTCGTTTTGTAAGTTACAATCTCTTTCTCACATTGGCGGTGCATCTCGTCGGG
>JADBON010000093.1:0-5441 GCA_015656305.1 Alistipes sp. | reverse complement strand
TGGAAATACAGAACAATTATTTTTGACAACTATTATCTATTTGCCGAGAAGCACCCCACCCCTCGGCTCGAAGAAGAACAAAAAAAGCTAACCCCCACAAAGGGAGGTTAGCACCCAACTTTTATATTTATGGTATAATCGCAATTACTTTGCTGGCGTCCACTTGCAGCGCACAGGCGAAACAATCGCACCCTCATCCTTGAGCGCCTTCATAGCCTTGTCGACCTCCTTGCGGTCCAAGCCCGAAAGCTCTGCAATCTTACCTGCGTTGAGAGGCTCACCAGCCTCAACCATTGTTGCCAATACCTTATTCTTAATCTCCATAGTTGTAATATTTTTATTAGTTGTTTATTTTCGTACTGCAAATATCAGAACAATTATTGAAACTACAAAAAAATATTCAACAGAAATAATTATATGGTTATAAGCAAAACTTATAATCATACCATATATAACGCAAGCAGGTGGCAGAAAACTCTGCCACCTGCTTATGTTTCAACGTGTTACGGAATCGCTACTCGAAGTAAACCTCCTGCGAGCCACTATGACGACCGTCGATATAGATATCAACCTTATAAGTACCCTTCTCGAAGGCTGCACCATCGTAGAAGATACTTACAGGAACCGACTGATTCTCGTAGTCGACCTTACGCATCGCCGAAGCCATCATCTCCGAACCCTCGAAGTTAAATGCGATAACCTCGTTTGACGAGAGCACATAGCCATCAGGAGGAGTGATACATACATATATACTCTTCTCTCCTGGCTCGGCAAGCTCGTTGGCCGTAAGCTCGAAGTCGACACGCAAGCGCTTTGCCATCTTAATGCGGCGCACCTCCTTCGACTTATCGCTAAGAGCAACCATACGGATGCCACTTGCGCGGATAACAGCACCGATACGCACCTTGGTGTTAAGTTCGTCGGCCTTCTCCTCCGCAACATCGGCACGCAACTGCGCCGTAGATATCTCCTTCTTATACGCAACGTTCTGCGCCTGAAGGCTGCTATTGATAGTATTCAGCGAGTCAATCTGCTTGAGGTAGCCCTTCATCACACCACGCAAGGTCTCCACCTCGCGCTTATACTTGGCAAGCTGATTGTAGTTATAGGTCTTCTCCTTCTGCAACTGCTCGAGCATCACGACAGCCTCCTGATACTTAACCATCATCGTGTCGTTCTGGTCCTTGAGGCTCTCAAGCTCTGTCACAAGGCTCTCGGCATCGCGCTGAAGCATAGAGTTCTGCTCCTCGAAGAGCTGACGTGCCGACTCCACGATAGCATAATCGCCCTCGATAGTCTTATACTTTAGGCCATAGGTGACGCCGAAATATGCCGCAGGGATAAGCAACACAAACAACATCAACGCAATAAGTTTATATCCCTTCAACGAGCGGTTGCTACGGTCTATCTCCGCCATAAGGTCATCAACATCCGCATCACCAGCATAGTGCGACTCCTCGTGCGCAGGCGTGTCGTAAGCCACAGGCGCAACAACCTCACGCTCCGATGCGCTATCCTCTGCCGCAGCCTCCACCTTTGGAGTCTCCCCAGCCTCGGTATGCACATCGTTTAGTGTCTGCTCGCGCTGTCGCTCTGCAATAATATCATTAAGAGTCTTCGGTTGACTCTCCACTGCCGAATCGGCTATTGTGGTAGGTGCGCTCTCGGTTGCCAGAGGCTCGCCACATATAGGACACGCCTTCGACTTGGTAGAGACTGGATTACCACATCCTTTACATCTTACAAGTGCCATTCTGTTCTGCAATTATTATTTAGGGTGCAAATATAACGTTTTTATAGATACTCTATTATGAAATATCGGAAAAATCAATAGCCTCACGCTTGCGATATCTATCTCGCAACTCACGTAGGAGTCTATTCTCGGGGCGCTGCAACTCACTATCCTCGGCCAAGACACGAAGTGCCTCCTCGCGCGTAACCTCCATAATCTGGGTATCGGTAGCGAGGTTTGCGATATTTAACTCGAAGGCATCGCCACTCTGCTGCGTACCGTGGATATCGCCAGCACCACGTAGCTTAAGGTCAAGTTCCGAGAGCTGGAAGCCATCGTTGGTAGCACACATAGCCTCCAGACGCGCACGTCCCTCCTTCGAGAGCTTATCGCCCGACATAAGGATACAATAGGACTGCTCCGCGCCACGACCTACACGGCCACGAAGCTGATGCAACTGCGAGAGTCCAAAGCGCTCGGCAGACTCGATGACCATCACCGTAGCATTCGGAACATCGACACCCACCTCGATTACCGACGTTGCGATAAGGATATCAGCCTCACCACGCTTGAACTGCGCCATAGCAGCATCCTTATCATCGGGACTCATCTTACCGTGACACACCGTGATGCGATATTGTGGCAGCGGGAAGTCACGCGAGATAGACTCGAAACCATCGTAGAGGTCCTTGTAGTCCATCTTCTCCGACTCTTTGATAAGTGGGTAGACGATATATACCTGACGTCCTTTGGCTATCTCCTGACGCAGGAATCCAAACATACGAAGTCGCATCGAGTCGAAATAGTGGTACGTACGAATAGGTTGACGTCCTGGAGGTAGCTCATCAATAACCGACACCTCCAAATCACCATAGAGCGTCATCGCCAACGTTCGTGGAATTGGCGTGGCGGTCATAACAAGGATATGGGGTGGCTGATGATTCTTCGTCCAGAGCTTCGCACGCTGCTCTACACCAAAGCGGTGCTGCTCGTCGATAACGACATATCCGAGATTGGCAAACTGAACCTTATCCTCGAGCAGAGCGTGGGTACCAATGAGGATATCGACCTCTCCCGATGCTGCACCCTCAAGGGCTGCACGACGCTCCCTCACCTTCGACGAACCAGTCAGTATGGCTAACCTGACGTTTAATCCCTCGGCGAAGCGACACATAGAGGCGTAGTGCTGGCGGGCGAGAATCTCGGTAGGTGCCATAATACAGGCCTGAAAGCCATTATCAACAGCCAGAAGCATTGACATAAACGCCACCATAGTCTTACCACTACCTACGTCACCCTGCAACAGACGATTCATCTGCTTGCCCGAAATCATATCCGCGCGAATCTCCTTTATCACACGCTGCTGCGCTCCCGTAAGGGCAAAGGGGAGTTTCTCGCGGTAGAAGGTGTTGAAGGCCGCACCCACACGCGGGAAGAGGAAACCTCCACCACGTTGATGGCGCGACGAGCGGCGCGCTTGGATAGTTAGTTGCACACCGAATAACTCATTGAACTTCAGGCGATATTGCGCCTGCTTAAGACGCTCGGCAGATTGTGGAAAGTGGATATTATAGAGTGCCTCACGAAGCGAGATAAGCCCCAGCCTTCGGCGCATATCCTCGGGCAGTGGGTCGACAAAAGATGTTGCATCAGAGGCTACAAGCTGCCAGGCGTTGTGTACCAACGTATGCATCATCTTGACCGATATCATCTGCGAGAGCTTCTCGGTTGTGGAGTAGATACCCTGAAAGCTACTCTCCACCTTACGCGATAAGACCACCTCCACAGGCTCTATCTCGGGATGCACAAGGCTTACGCGCCCCTTGAAAATCGAGGGACGACCAAAGATGATATACTCTCTCTGCATCTCCACGCGCTTCTCAATCCACTTCACGCCGTGGAACCACAGCAGCTCTGCCTGTCCCGTAGCATCGCTAACCTCAACGACAAAGCGCTTCTTAGGGCCATCACCAACATACGACTTACCCACCACACGGCAACGTAGCTGCACGTAGGTGGACTCCATCGACTCGTCGAGTTCGTTAATGCGAAACACTCGCGAGCGGTCGACATAACGATACGGGAAGCGCATAAGGAGGTCTTCGATAGTTCGCACCCCCACCTCGCGCTCCAGCAGACGCGCACGCGCCTCGCCAACACCCGTAAGGTATTTTACCTCTCGCTTAAGTAGCTCCGACATCAACGTCACGAAATTTTGTTAAATAACTGTGATAGAGCGCACTGGAGCAATCTTCTCCAAGCGTACCTTACCACCAAGCTCGGCAATCTCAACGATGAAGACAAACTCCTTCACCTTGATGCCATACTCCTTACCATCTACGACAACCTTCTGTGCCTCCAACGACTGCGCAAGGCCCTCGGCAGTACCTCCCGTGGCCAAGACATCGTCGAGAATTGTAACCTCGAACACATTGCCCGCAGACTTACCCGCAGCGATATCACTCAAGCGATAGTAGAGCTTATCAAAGCCATACTCCTTCTCGATAAGCACCTCGTGTAGGTCGCCCTCGGCAAATGGCAACTTGCCGCTCTTACGCACAGGGATGATATTCTCGATGTGCTGCGCCTCGGTAAGAAGTGGCGCTGCGAAGAGAAAACCTCGAGCCTCAGGAGCTACGATATTTGGAGCTGTGCAGGCCTCGGCAACCTTAGCCGTAAGCTCCTTGAACACAGCCTTATTCTGCAAGAATGGGATGATATCAACAAACACGATACCCTCCTTTGGAAAATCCTTATAATATTTCAAGACCTCTTTCATAATCAACTATTTACGATATGTATATTTTCCATCTGTTAAATCCTCAACATCGAAGCACTCATAAACGATGGTATAGCCTCCGTATGCCAAGTTCGAGGCGCCGTGAGTCTCCTCCTCGTAGAGGAAGCCGAGGCGGTTATCCCTCTGCCAAGCCATCGTAGAGTATGCCGAGTTAAGCGATGTAATCTGTGTTACACCATCCCAATCGCGAGCAAACTCGATAGGTGAGATATAATCCTCGTTCTCATCAGCAAGTTCCTTGTAGTAGATACCCACATTTTTGCGACTTGGACCCAATGGCACAGATTGCAATATGATGTAGGTAGACTTCTTATCCGCAACACGTGTTACTGGGATAAGCATAATCTCGCCATTTGTAGAGTTATCCTTCGACTCTACGCCGCCATTCGAAGCACCCGAGAACTGCGCAACCTCCCAATCACCAGCACCAGAATTTACATCCGTATAGGTGAAGTAGTTGTAGTAGCGACCGCCATTGTAGCGCGAACTGATGATGATTGTGCCATTAGGCAGCTCCTCAACCTTTGGCTCATCGGCAGTACCGTAGACCGCAGGCTCGTTGATATTGCCAAGCACCTTCCACGTTCCACCAAAGTCATCCGAGAAGAGAACATAATTCATATGTGTTGCCTGACGGTCACGTACCAATACCGCACAATACAAGCGATAGTAGTTACCCACCTTTGTGATGCGGCTCTGCATAATACGTCCCGACGCTACGAACATAGAGCGTACAGGGCCATATGACGACGCATCGAACTGCGAGTAGATGCTCTCGGCAATATCCTCGGGAGCGCTCCACGTCTTACCACAATCCTCCGAGTAGAAGCGGGCGATATTCTGATGCTTCTGGCGCGTGCCATTCTGGAACGACACATTGCCCGCACACGAAAGCAATAGAACACGACT
>JADBON010000287.1:0-2298 GCA_015656305.1 Alistipes sp. | reverse complement strand
GGAGAATAGTGATATTAGGGAATTTAGTGAATTTAGGGATATTATGGAGCGCGGGGCGGGCGGGGAATACGCGCCACGTGAGAGCGCTTCTCTCCTGAAATACGCGCCACGTGGGGCGTGGGAGTAGCGGGGAGTGCCACCTCCCTCCTAAATACTGCCTCACCGAGGCGCGGGTTGTCCTACCCATAGGCGCGGGTTGGGCGCACAAACACACAAAAACACGCACAAAGGGGATGTGTGCAGATGTGCGCGATGTGCGTTATGTGTGGGGGCAAAACACACGTTGTGTGCGGGGAATAGGCGATAATAAGGAGGATAGAGAGTTTAGGGAGGATAAGGAGATTAAGGAGGACAACGGAAAAAAGAAAAAAAACTCCGAAAGTGTGAGGGAATTTCTTGTTAGAGTGGTACAGATGTGGCGCTGACAAGAAAAAGCCACCGATGGGTAGTACTTACGTACGTCCCATTGGTGGCGTTGACTGAAGCGTCACAGATGTGCCGCTATCACAAGAAATTTAGGCTTTGTTGTCTGAACCAAGCACGTTCACAATCTTGTGGATGTAGAGCTTCTTCATATTATCTCTTGCAGGGCCCAAGTACTTACGTGGGTCAAACTCCGCAGGCTTCTGCGCAAAGACCTCACGTACCGCAGCTGTCATCGCCAAACGTGAGTCCGAGTCGATGTTAATCTTACATACTGCGCTCTCCGAAGCTTTACGCAACTGCTCCTCTGGAATACCTACGGCAGCCTTCAACGCACCGCCATACTTGTTGATAGTGTCTACCTCGTCCTGTGGCACTGATGAAGAGCCGTGGAGAACGATAGGGAATCCTGGAAGCTGCTCCTCGATAGCTGCCAACACGTCGAATGCCAATGGTGGTGGCACAAGGCGACCTGTCTGTGGGTCGAGGGTACACTGCTCAGGAGTGAACTTAAAGGCACCGTGTGACGTACCAATAGAGATAGCCAACGAGTCGCAACCAGTCTTTGTCACGAAGTCGACAACCTCCTCAGGCTTTGTATAGTGGCTCTCGGCAGCCGAAACCTCATCCTCGACACCTGCCAATACGCCAAGCTCACCCTCTACCGTAACGTCGAACTGGTGTGCATACTCCACAACCTTCTTCGTAAGTGCAACGTTCTCATCATAAGGCAAATGCGAGCCATCAATCATCACTGATGAGAAGCCCATATCGATACAGCTTTTGCAAGTCTCGAAGCTATCGCCGTGGTCGAGGTGGAGGACAATCTGTGGCTTCTCCCAGCCAAGCTCCTTAGCATACTCCACAGCACCCTCGGCCATATAGCGGAGAAGAGTCTGGTTAGCATACTGACGCGCACCCTTCGACACCTGAAGGATAACAGGCGACTTTGTCTCGGCAGCAGCCATAACGATAGCCTGCAACTGCTCCATATTGTTGAAGTTGAAAGCAGGGATTGCGTAGCCGCCATCAACGGCCTTCTTGAACATCTCGCGTGTATTCACGAGACCTAAGTCCTTGTAATTAATCATATTAGTATCTGTTTAGTTGTTAATGATTTCGCTTTTGCGGTTTATAGCAGCAAATATATTGCAAAGATATAATAAAATTATTGATTAATTCATAACTTTTTACCTAAAAAATAAAATAATCTTACCAAATCCTCACATCGGAATTTTCTTCGATTGTTTTGGTTGTGGAGTTTGTCCTTTTCACTTTTTTTTATTATCTTTGTTTCGTATTATGCACTTATGAGGTATGTCTGTTGCATAACCCTCGGAGTGCCAACTATTTAAGTATAAAACTACATTAAAACATATAAGCTGTGAGCAAAGAGTATAAGCGTTATCTTATCACCTCGGCACTTCCCTATGCCAATGGCCCAGTGCATATCGGCCACTTGGCGGGTGTTTATGTGCCTTCGGATATCTATACCCGTTACCTTCGCTTGAAGGGACACGACGTTATTTCAGTATGTGGTAGCGACGAGCACGGTGTGCCTATTACTATCAAGGCGCGTAAGGAGGGTATCACCCCTCAGCAGGTCGTAGACCGCTATCACGAGATTATCGAGAAGTCGTTCCGCCGTCTTGGTATGTCGTTCGACATCTACTCGCGTACCTCATCGCCTACTCACCGCGTCACAGCCTCGGATTTCTTCCGCAAACTCTACGACGAGGGTAAGTTCATCGAGCAGACCTCGGAGCAATACTACGACGAGGAGGCCAAGACATTCCTCGCCGACCGCTATATCGTAGGTACTTGTCCCCGCTGCCAGAGCGAGGGTGCCTATTGTGACCAGTGTGAGAAGTGTGG
>JADBON010000248.1:0-2643 GCA_015656305.1 Alistipes sp. | reverse complement strand
TATCCAAAACGATAGCGATAGAGCGACCTACGTTTGCACCTGTGATGTTACCCCACTCGATAGCTGTCTTCGAATCCATTGTCATAGATACCTCGAAGCCACCATACTGACCACCCTGTGCGCGAGCAGATGTGATACCAGAGCCATCCAATGCTGGAAGCATAGCACCATCCTTACCCTTCAACGCGTAGAGGAGGAATACACCCTTTGAGCTATCCAATGAGCTCTTGTTTGACCAAGCGAGCTTTACATCTGCAGGAATCAACGCATCAACACCCTCAATTGCGAGGTACTCGTTGATAAGCTGAATGTTTGACTTATCGGCTGCTGCAACAACAGGCTCACCAACAGAGAAAGTCATCTTCGAACCATCAAGGCCCATAGCTGGGTATGAGGTCATAAGCAACTCGCTAAGTGGAGTGAGGCTAACCTCTGCCTCATTCTCGCCCTGTGCCAAGAGGTAGTCACGAACTACAGCATCAGCATTTACGAACAAAGTCTCCATAACTGAGTTTACATCCTCAGCCTGGCATACTGTCCAGAACTCGAGGTTTGCAGTAGATGCCAAAAGCTTACTTACGCGCTCTGGCTCCTTAACACCTGGCAACTCAACCATAATACGGTTAGTACCAGCTACTGGCTGGATGTTTGGCTGCACAACACCAAGAAGGTCGATACGTGTTGCCAACACCTCGTTCATCTTTGATACTGAACCTACGATATGGTCGTTGAGCTCTGTTACAACTGCTGAAGCATCCTCAGTGCCATAGATAGCCTGAAGGTTCTCAGCTGAAAGTGCAGCAACGTATGCGTCAACAACAGCTGCTGAGCTCTCCATCTTCGAAGCTGTACGAAGTGCTGACTCGATAGCGTCACGAAGAATGTTGTTCGAAGCAACAGCGATGTCGTTGTAAGCGTTAGTGCGGATAACGTCCTCAGCCTTAATCTCGAGCATCACGTTCATACCGCCCTTGAGGTCAAGACCCAAGTTCAACTCCTTCTCCTTGCACTCGCCATAAGTGTATCCTACATACACATTCTGGTCCCACTTCTCATCGAGATAAGCCTGTGGGTTCTCCTGCTTAGCAGCCTCTGCCTCTACGTGACGTGTCACGAAGGTAAATGAGAGCTGCCAAATGCTAGCAATACCCAAAAGCACTGCCAACCACTTGATAATACCTTTACTCTGCATTGTTTAAAAGTTTAATTATTTGTTATTGTTTATATGTTTTTTTTCGCTTCAAACTCTTCGCTTTCAGCCTCATAGCACGTGAACCATTTTCTATTCGCGCGTTAATCGCGCAAAGATAACAAAAAAATCGCAATCCACAAATGTGAACTGCGATTATTACGTTAAAAAATCACCCTTACGGAAGGTAGTTTTTCTATTTTGTTGTCAACTCCACAACATAGTCGGTCATAGCAGGCAACTTACCGAGGTTGAGAACCACGCCCTTTGCCACCTTCTCGAACTTCACAGGCTCGCCCGAAACAAATACCTTCGCAGAGCTAACCTTGCACTCCAAAGGCAAGTAAAGCATCTCATCCTCAAGCTCGAAGATATGGACATAGAGCTTATCGCCACTGCGTGTTGTACAGCCCCACTGTTGCTGCTTCACATCGCCAGCCTCGGTGCCATATACTGTCTCGCCATATGTCTGAAGCCACTCGCCCATAACCTCCATACGCTCCAATGCCGCAGCAGGAATCTCGCCATTTGGCTGTGGGCCAACGTTGAGAAGAAGGTTTGCGCCCTTACCCGCAGCACTTACGAGGTAACGGATAAGCGTCTCTGGAGATTTATAGTTCTGGTCGATAATTTTGTAGCCCCACATACCATTCATCGTCTGGCAAGTCTCCAAAGGCAAACGGCTGATATCCTGACCCGAAAGACCGTGAGTATTCTCACCTGGGAGGTCACGCTCAAAAATCTGAATATCCTCGCCCTCGAATGGTGTAATATGGTGATTATTAGCCACAAGACACGATGGCTGAAGCTTGTGAATCATAGCATACTGCTCCTCGAGCTGCCAATTAAAAGGCGTTGCATCCTCATCGTGGTCCCACAAGCCATCGAACCAAATAGCACCAATAGGGCCGTAGTTCGTAAGAAGCTCCGTAACCTGACGATTCATAAATGCGTAGTAATGGTCCCAATCAATCTTCGACTCATCGCGACCTGTGACATTGCGTGCCGTACGGCCACGTGGATAGTCGTCACGCAACCAGTCGATATGCGAGTAGTAGAAATGTAGCTTTATGCCGTGCTTCTGACACGCCTCGGCAAGCTCCTTCACAACATCGCGACCAAATGGCGTAGCATCCACGATATTGAAATCCGACTGCTCGGTATCCCACATCGAGAAGCCATCGTGGTGACGCGTGGTGAAGCAGATATACTTCGCACCAGCGCCCTTAATCGCCTTAACCCACTCCTCGGCATTGAAGCGGTGAGGGTAGAAGGCATCAGCAGCCTTGGCATACTCATCGCGGTTGAGGCCCGCATTCTGCATATACCACTCACCCTGTGCAAACATACTGTAAATACCCCAATGGATGAAGACTCCGAAGCGAGCATCAGCAAACTCCTCACGAGCCTTAAGATTCTCTGGTGTAGGCTGATAGCTCTGTGCCGAAAGCGAC
>JADBON010000307.1:0-2045 GCA_015656305.1 Alistipes sp. | reverse complement strand
TCCCACGGATCGCACGGATAGACACTAATATTAGCAATAGCAATCCGTGAAGATTAGTGAGATCTGTGGGACGCTACGCCTACTGTAGGGTATAAAAAAACTACGCGGGGAGCGCGTAGTTTTTAAGAATATGGATAATACGGTATAAGAACCGGATATTAACGAACGGAGATCTTGCGGGTAGTGGTGCCCTGACGGATAATATACATACCCGTACCCAAAGATTCCAAAGTAGAAGACAACTCGTCGGTAGTGGAAAGCAATACACCTGAGATATTATACACCTCGCATGGCATATTGGCATCAGCCGAGACATCCTCCAAAGCAGTGGTAGTACCAATAGTGACATTACCCGTAACATTCGTGATAATCAATCGACCAAGCGATGCATCGTACTGTGCCTTAGCTCCAGAGACATTCACACTGGCTGGGTGCGAGCCATCTGCCGATGTCAGATAGGTGATAAAACCATCCTTCAAGGTATGCATATAACGAGGAGAAACCTGCTCAGCGACATGATAAGTGACATCATAGCGCGTGATCTTATTATAATTAGCAAAGACCTCAATAGCCAACTCAGGATAGTCGATCATCGGATTGCGGTTTCCCTGGTAGTCCTGCGCACCATCGTTGCGCACCATCTCGGTGAGAGAAGGAGGATCTTGCATATGCCACTTGAGCAAGACAGCGATAGATTCGAATACTCCGCTAGTGCCTAACTTGTTGAGCAACTGTGCGTTACCGTTATACAGGCCGTTCTTGTAGCTGCCCGCCTGACCATATACGAGATAGTCATACAAGATCACACGCGCCGCATCTCCACGATAGGTTCCGAGGTTGATCTTCTTGTAGGCCGAGTTGTTGATAGAGATTTCGTCGTCAGGATCATAATAACTGCCAGACTCGCCATAGGCGGTATTACCACGGTTGGAGTTGACAGACTTGTTGGTAGGGCGAACAGACTGCATATCATGGCCCATGGTGGTCTCTTTCTTAGCACCCTTGGATTGTGGCCAAGTGTGTTCGCGGTTCCAAGTATTGCCTCCATCCCATTGGCCAGAGAAGCTCTTACCATCGTAGTAACCAATGATATAGCCCGATCGGTTGAGGTCGCGGTCCACATTGACATAGTCATAACGCAGATCGCCATAATCCAAGCCCCAAGCATCGAGCTTGCAGGTGTTGCCCATGAGCTGGTTGAGACGGCCGAATAGTTCATCGCCCGATAGAGTGACGAGGGTGGAGTAGGCGTAAGTGCCTGTGTAATACTTGTTTTGCTCTTGCACATAAGCGGTGTAAGCCTGCTTGCCTTCGTCGCAAGCCACATGGGCTTGCATGTCGATAGCGGCTAAGAGGCGGAGTGGCGCGAGCGCCAAGAGGAGAAGAAGATAGATATTACGCATGATGGTGTTGTGTAGTGTGGTGTAGTAGCGCTACGCGCTGTGTAGGGTTGTGTAGTGTAGTGTTGTGTAGTGTGGTTAGAATGGGGTGGGTGGTTCGTCGAGGCGGGAGGAGTCGTTGAGCGATGCACCATCTGCCTCCATTGGCATGGAGTTCATGCGACTAGTACGAGTTTGGGTATTATGCTGCACATTGTCGTACAAATTGTCGTCGTATGCTGCGTCCTCGTTTTGGAAGCGTGTGTACTTGCCAATAAAGCGCAACCAAATCTCGTCGGTGGCACCATTACGGTGCTTAGCCACGATGATCTGACCTAGGCCACGAAGATCCTTGCCATTGCCATCGTCGTAGAGCTTATAGTACTCAGGACGGTGGATGAAGCATACCATATCCGCATCTTGCTCAATAGCACCTGACTCACGAAGGTCGGAGAGCAATGGCTTCTTGCCATCGACATTGCTGTTGCTAGAATCGCGCTTCTCGACTGCACGGCTGAGCTGACTAAGTGCAATGATAGGGATATCAAGCTCTTTGGCCAATCCCTTGAGACTGCGGGAGATGATACTAACCTCTTGCTCGCGGCTACCGAAGCTAGAGCCGTTGGCGTTCATGAGCTGTAGGTAGTCGATGATGATGAGCTGTAT
>JADBON010000242.1:0-2713 GCA_015656305.1 Alistipes sp. | reverse complement strand
TAAGGTGGTTGATACGGTAAGTGAATAACGCGATCTGGCTCTCGGGTGAGCCTGTGTCTGTTGTAGACTTGCCGTACTGGCCAAACAACTCCTGCTTCTTCTCAGGTGTCAAATACATAATGATTTAAGTTTTATGGCACTCTCCCGCTATTTTCCCGAGGAGCTATGCCTGGTTCCACTCCACGACAGATCATCCTTACCTTAGATCCTGCCGGAGCGTGGCGCAAAGATACAACATTTATCGTTAACGGCAAAATCTTTTTCAAAAGAAAAAGGAGTTATCAGCAAAGTTTTTATCACATTTTTTCAGTTTTATCCACAAATTGGTTATTTACACACACAAAAGCGGTTAGAATGAGGCAAGTCGCGATTGAAATTTTCACACCAAGCCGTCCATTTTTTCGAGGGTTGACCGAACAACCGTCCTCCCTCTTGGGCTCAAAATCATCACACACAGCAACAAAACTATACTATGCAAAAAATATAAGATTATATCTATTTTTTTAAATATAAATACAACCATACTTAAATAAATTATCTATACGCACAAAAGTGGCATTTTTCTATTTTTCCATACTAACCTCTATTTTTTAGGGCGCAAGGGTTGAAAATTGTGATTTTTTGCCTATCTTTGTCGCGATTATTATTAATAGCACAGTCTATGTTGGTAAGAGTAGCCCGAGTTTTAACTTTCTTCTTTATTGCCTCTTTGCTCGTAGTAGCAACGGGATGCAGCTCGAGAAGTAGCTATATCACAGTAGACGGCACAGCACTCGGAACTTTCGTTCAGGTGAAGTGCAACACCACCCTATCCCCCACAGACATCGCCTCGATTATCGAGGAGGTGGACACACAAGCAAAAGCATCAATGTCGATATTCGACTCCAACTCGTTGCTATCGCAGATAAATCGCAACGAGACGGAGGTTGTGGATGAGCATATCGCCTACAACATCAACCTCGCACGTCGCTTCTCGGAGATTAGCCGTGGTGCGTATGACATCACGATTAAGCCACTCACCGATGCGTGGGGATTTGGCCGTGAGCGCTCTAAGGGCGAGGATATCAATGTCGACTCGTTGTTGGAGTTTGTGGGTTATGAGAAGCTTACGTTGGAGGAAGATAGGCTTACAAAGCGTGATGCACGTATCCAACTCGACCTTAACTCCATTGCGAAGGGCTATGTCGTGGATATGGTTGCGGAGCGCCTGGAGGAGTTGGCCATAGAGGAGTATATGGTAAACATCGGCGGCGAGGTGCGATGCAAAGGTCACAACCCTCGACAAGAGATGTGGTCGATAGGCATCGAGACACCATACGATGGTAATATGGCGATGGATAGCTTCGAGAAGATTATCTACCTCGAGGATGCTGCGGTGGCAACATCGGGAAACTATCGTAGGTTCTACATCACCGAGAGTGGCGAAAAGGTAACACACACCCTCGACCCACGTACGGGATATAGCGTTGTGAGTTCACTTCTCTCGGCTACGGTGGTAGCGGATGAGTGTGCCGTAGCGGATGCTGCAGCTACGATGTTTATGGCACTTGGTTCCGACGAGGCGTTGGAGATTGCAAAGAGGTGTGAGGAGGAGTATGGATGGAAGTACTACTTCATCTTCGCGGATGGGGATGGTTATCGCGTAGAGGCATCAACGGAGTTTATAGAGTAGACGTATGAAGGCGTTGCTTCTATACAACCCTCAGGCGGGTAAGGGCCGCGTAGCGCGACACGTAGCAAAGATTGTGGAGATTTTCCGCGAACAGGATATTGAGCTTCGCGCCAAGGAGATTCACTTCAACGAGAATCCCTTTGATGGCGACGAGGGTACGGAGTTGGCGGTAGTATGTGGCGGCGATGGCACCATAAACTATGTTGTCAACAGAATGAAGGAGAGGGGGTTGGATATCACTCTCGGCATTATCGCTGCGGGTACGGCGAATGACTTTGCAGGGGCACTGGGTGTAAAGAGAGGTGTGATAAGAGCCGCACGACAGATTGCCCAAGGCGTGGAGCGCAGAGTGGACTGTGGCGTGGTAAATGGCACCTACTTCGTGAATGTGATGAGCTTTGGAGTGCTTACCACAACGTCGCAACAGGCATCCGACACGGAGAAGCACCTGATGGGTAAGTTGGCATACTTGCGTATCGGAGCGCACGACTTACGTAAGATGCACCGAATACCAGTGGTTGTAAAGACCGAGGAGGAGGAGATACGCACCGAGGCGGCGATGGTATTGGTGTTCAATGGCCGTAGCGCGGGACGCTTTAAGTTAGCACCCGAGGCGAGTGTGGAGGATGGACTCCTCGATGTGCTGATTCTGGACTATCAGCGTAGGGCGATGACCTATATGAGTATGATGCACTACCTCTTGGAGGGTAGGGACAGCAGAGTGAGATACCTCCGCGCTTCGAAGGTGGAGCTACAATGTGAGCTTCAGGAGCAGACCGACATTGATGGGCAGCCAGGGCCAAGATTCCCGCTACACATCGAGTGCCTAAAGGGGGAGCTACGTGTGAGGATATAAGGCTACAATGCTCGAATAAGAGTGGCAAAGAAGATTGGGGCAACGATGCTCGATTAGGAGGAGATAAGGATTATTAGGGCGAGGGCGCCCAAACAGTATAAAACTATTAGATAACAAGATAGATGAAGCAGGATGGAATAAAACGAACCTCGATTGAGAGGCTCAAGTCGCGTTTCGAGACATCT
>JADBON010000020.1:0-10652 GCA_015656305.1 Alistipes sp. | reverse complement strand
ATTTTTAAAAAACTAAATTATTAACTTTATGAAGAATTTTAAGCACTATCTTATTGCGATGGTAGCACTCGTTGCTGGTTTCGCAATTAGCGCTTGTACTCCTGACACCCCAGAGCCAGGCCCTAGCGCAAAGACCTCTATCGAGGTTTTGGTGGGTGAGCCTACGCCTGCATCGGTAGAGATTACCGTGAAGACATCAGGTGTTAAGGAGTTTGCCTACATCCTCGACAAGGATGTTCCATCAACAGCTATCCTTGCTGGTGGTACTAAGGTTGAGATCGAGGATACAACAGTTGTATCTGAGAATAAGGTCCTCATCCAGGGCCTCGAGGCTAATACATCTCACAAGGTTTACTTCGCCTTCCGTCAGTCTGACAACAAGATTTATGGCGAGGTTAAGGTTGCAGAGTTCACTACAACAAGCTATGGTGAGGTATTGACAGTTGTTGAGCGTAAGAACGATGGTTTCGCTGTTCACGTACAGGTTCCAGAGGAGGTTAAGCAGCGTGGCAACGCTTTGCGTTACTCTACAACTTCACTCCCTATGTACAACTATAGCAAGCAGATGGGTTCTATGGAGATTGATATGTTGCTCTACAACGCGCAGCAGTACATCACCAATGATAAGACTATCCGCTACGATGAGTATTATAGCTACGAGCGTGACGAGCAGGGTAACATCGTTCCTGATGGTGCAGAGTTCGCAGATCCTAAGGTTCCTGGTGAGCCAGGTGTATTCCTCATTGGTGAGTACGCGTATATGGAGGATCCTAACGAGCGTATCTGCTATGTAGATGAGAATGGTGATGGTGAGTTTGAGCTTGTATCATACTACGACGAGACAACACACCTCGATCGTACAATCTGGGCATTCCCTGCAGGTTGGAATCCAGGTTACTACGAGCCTATGTACGACTTCTTGCGTTGGATAGATGAGGTTGATACCGAGGCATACGACTCAGAGAAGTATTGGACTGGTTTCTACAAGCGTCTTCAGATTGATACTCTCGAGCCAGAGATTATGGATGCAAACGTGGAGATTAAGGTTACTGACAAGACTCCTATCAACGCTTGCATTAGCTTCAAAGCTGACGAGGAGGTATTGCTCTACAACGTATTGCTCTGTACAGAGTCGGAGTACCAGACTCAGATTTTGCCTCTTCTCGACAACAACGAGGAGTACTTGCGTTGGTTCGTAGGTTCATACTTCTCGTTGATGACATTCGGTGTTCATATGACTACCGATCCATATTCTGAGTTGTGGCTCAATGAGTGGTTCGTTGATACTAAGGGTATGGCAGGTCAGGAGATCCGTGTATTGGTATCTGGTATTGGCGACAATGATGGTACTTTGCAGTGCTTCAACACTACTACCTTCACTTTGCCAGAGGTAACTTTGCCAAAGCCTGAGGTTATCATCACTCCAGTTGAGACAGGCGATCCATACAGCGCTACATTCAACGTTAAGAACCCTAACTACGGTACAAACGATATTACAGAGGTTTACTTCGCTTGTAACTACGTTCGTGAGTTCGACAACATTCTTAAGGAGTACTCTTATACAAGCCTTCTTAAGGAGATGGGTAACCCACTTCACGTTGATATGACAGCTATCGAGCAGATTAACTCTGAGGCAGGTTTCAACTTCACAATCTCAAGCCGCGAGAACGCAACAACACGTCTTGCAATGCTTGTTTACAACTGGGAGGGCTCTTCTAACAACCCTGATGACCCTAACACAAAGGCTGTTGCTGAGGTTACTACACCTAATGCTAACTATCCTGTACGTGTAGAGTCACAGCTCTTCACAACCCTTTGTGGTGAGTGGGAGGCTACAGCGCCTATGAAGCAGTACCACGCTGCAACAGAGACTACTGAGGCTTATTGGGAGCCTATCGGCAACTACTCTTCAGCTATCACTATCGCTTCAGGTGTAGAGTACCCAGATTACCTCGATGAGTCTGTATATGAGCTCTACAAGGAGTGGGGTATCAGCCGCGATAAGACCGACGAGCTCTTCGAGGAGTTCCAGCAGACTGCAAAGTTGTACAACCAGCGTACACGTGGTTTCAACCGCCTCTTGTGTCTTGGTTACAACTTCACTGATCCAGCATACAATCTTGACGTAGTTCAGACTCCTTGGGATTTGTTCATCTCTTCAGAGTTCTCTGTAGCTACTATTTCCGATATGTTCTACGACTTCGGTCCAAAGTGGAACCTTGAGATTGATGCAGAGGGTAACGTATGGTTGCCACTCGACATCGAGCGTGAGTTCCCAATGTCGGCATTCTACTACGGTATCGACTACACATTCTATATGTTGGCTATCGGTAACGCGTCATACCTCGGTGCTCCAGTATATGACTCAAAGGGTCAGATGGTACTCGATTCACGCTTCCCTGTTGAGGTTTCTGCGGATGGCAATACCATCACTATCAAGCCTATCGTATACAACTACACTGACGCTAATGGCAACCCAGCTGTTGAGACTTACTACCCTTGTGTAGCACAGCTCCAGTATGGTCAGGCTACTCCACTCAACCCACAGGTTTGTGGCGATGTAGTCCTCAAGCGTAAGGGTGCGTCAACACAGGCTGCAAAGGCTAACGTTGCAGTAGGCAAGGGTACAGCTAAGGCTGTTAACTCACTCGGCGAGGCTCCAAAGGCTAAGCAGCGCACATACTCTGTAACTCCTCTTGTGGTTGATGAGTCAAAGGCTATCAAGCGCATCGTACCTGAGCAGAAGCACGACAACTCTGAGGAGGCATACCACGCACGTGTACAGGCGTTGTTCAAGCAGATCTACGGCGTAGAGTTCCCTGCGAAGTAATTTGAGCTTCCAAGCTGCCTCGGCAGCAGAACTATAAACGAGTATCCCAGGCGTTATGCTTGGGATACTTTTTTTTTGAGCGCGCTGAGTGTTGTAACCTCACAACTTTTTGTATCTTTGGCATCATTAGATGCTTCTACTACAAGTACGTGCTATCACTTTGGAGTGTGCGAAGTGTTGTAACCTCGAAACTTTTTGTTACCTTTGTGTAAACGAATATTCCTACTACTATGGCAGATAACTATCTCGAAAAGCGAATGGAGGATTACCTCTCGCAGCAACCCGCAAGAAAGCGTACTGCAACGCTACGCCGACTACTTCTACATAACCGTAGCTATCGTGGCTACGACACCTCGTTTCAGGTACGTGAGGACCAGATGCGTCGAATAATAGAGGTCGCTACGCTATGCCCTTCGGCACGTAACCAGCAGGTGTTGCGCTTCCGTCCAGTGCTTGATGCAGAGGCAGATATCGTGCTTCGTCACATACGCCTTGGTGGTGCGCTCCCCGAGTTGAAACTCCCATTCCCAGGTACCGAACCACGAGCCTTTATCATCATCTGCTCGACTGTCGAGGAGTCGAAATATGTCGATATGGACCTCGGCATCGTTGCGCAGTCTATGCTCTTGCAGGCCGTTGAGATTGGCCTAGGAGGTATCTGCATCGGAGCCTTCGACCATAAGGAGCTTCGTGAGGAGTTGCAGTTGCCTTACGAGCCACTATTGGTGTTGGCAATAGGTCGCCCAAAGGAGCATATCGAGCTTAAGGAGTGTAGCGCGGGTGATTCGCTTACCTATTACCGCGAAGGTGGGGTGCATTATGTTCCAAAGATTAAAGTTGAAGACCTGATAATTAAGTAGTTATGCGTAATCTATTTCTCTCTTTATGCGCACTGCTTGTGGCTGTTACGGCAGTGGCAAATGGCGAAACTCCCTACTGGGAGCAGCCCGAGGTATATGCTATAAATAAGCTCCCTGCGCGAGCGTCGTTGCTCCCTTATGATAATGTTGCGGATGCTACGGCACGTGGTGAGTCGGCATTGGTGAAGGATATTAGTGGCGAGTGGAAGTTTTGCTGGTCACGAACTCCTATGGAGGCTCCCGAGGGCTTCGAGGTGGTAGGGTATGATGATGCTGCGTGGTCGACAATTTCGGTGCCAGGTAATTGGGAGATAGAGGGTTATGGCTATCCTATCTATACAAATGTCAACTATCCGCACCCCAAGAATCCGCCATACATTCCCCACGATGATAACCCTACGGGATGCTATCGTCATACGTTCACGCTCCCTGATGGTTGGGCGGAGCGTCGCACGATACTCCACTTTGAGTCGGGCATTGCGGCTATGCACGTATGGGTGAATGGCAAGGAGGTGGGATACTCCGAGGGTACGAAGTGTGCCGTTGAGTTTGACATCACACCTTATGTCACTGCGGGCGAGAATCTCTTGGCTGTTAAGGGTTTCCGCTGGGCTGATGGCTCCTACCTTGAGGACCAGGATTTTTGGCGTCTTTCGGGTTTTGATAGAGGTGTTAAGATTTACTCGGTTTCGGATGTGCGTATTGCCGATATGTTCGTTATTGCGGAGCTTGATAAGGGTTATGAGAATGGTCTTTATGATGCCACTGTGACGTTGCAAAACACAGCAGATAAGCCATTTAAGGGAAGCGTGGAACTTATGGTCGTAAGTCGCAACGACGATGTTGTAGTGGCGCAGTTCTCCTCCTCTCTAAACCTTAAGGGTGGTGCAACACGCGACGTGGCGTTCTCGAAGAATATGGGCGTTGTTAATCAGTGGAGCCACGAGAAACCAAACCTCTATACTACCGTAGTGACGTTGAAGGACGCTGCGGGACGAGTTGTGGAGGCTACGGCGTGCAATACGGGTTTCCGCAAGGTGGAGATTAAGGATGGGGTGCTGATGCTCAATGGTAAGCGTCTGTTAATCAACGGTGTGAATATCCACGAGCATAATCCTGCTGCGGGCCACGTCATCACGCGCGACCTTATGCTAAAGGATATCGCGCTTATGAAGCAGCATAACATCAACGCCGTGCGTACGAGCCACTACCCACAGCCTACGGAGTGGTATGACCTCTGCGATGAGTATGGCTTGCTGCTTGTTGATGAGGCAAATATCGAGGCTCACGGATGCGGTACAGGCTGGCACGATAGCTATCCAGAGTTTCACCCTTCGCACCGCGAGGAGTGGAAGGGTACGCATCACGACCGCGTGCGTTCGATGGTCGAGCGCGATAAGAACCACCCTTCGGTGATTATCTGGTCGATGGGTAACGAGAGTAGCGACGGCGAGGTCTACGGCGAGATGTATGAGTGGATACACAAGCGCGATAGAAGCCGTTTTGTGCAGCTTGAGCAGGGTTATGGTGGTCCTCACACCGATATAATCTGCCCTATGTACTCGCCATTTGCGGAGTTGGAGCGTTACGCCTCACGTAAACTCTCGAAGCCATATATTATGTGTGAGTATGCCCACGCGATGGGTAACTCTACGGGTAACCTACGTGAGTTCTACGATATTATCAACCGCAGCCCTCATATGCAGGGTGGCTTCATCTGGGATTGGGTGGACCAGGGTATTGACGCCGTAGGTCGCGATGGTCGTCACTATTGGGCTTATGGCGGTGACTTTGGCGCGTGGATGTACACCCACGATGAGAACTTCTGCTGCAATGGTATTGTCTCGCCAGACCGCACGCCACATCCAGGAATTATGGAGGTGAAGAAGGTCTATCAGGATATAGAGTTTGAGTATGCGGATGGCAAGGTGCGTATCCATAACAACTTTAACTTTACCGACTTGGTGGAGTATGAGTTTGGCTATAAGCTAATGTGCGAGGGTTGTGTTGTTGGCGAAAGCTCATTGGACGAGGTGCGCTGTGCGCCAGAGAGTTATGTGGATGTCGAACTACAAATACCCACTATGGAGCAGGGTAAGGAGTATGCCCTAAACTTCGAGGCTTCGCAGATGCAACGCACTATCCTCCCACCACGTAGCTGGCAGCGTGTTACGGTGGCTACCGAGCAGGTGATATTACGCCCCTATGACTTCACGCCACGCAGTTGCGAGGGGGAGTTGGAGATTGAGGAGCGCGATGGCTGGTTGGTGGCCTACGCTGGTGATACGGGTGTCCTGTTCAACACGAAGCGAGGTACGTTGGCGCGTTACGTCTCGGGAGAGCGCAATGTGATGTCGCAGTTGCCTGAGCCTTGGTTTTGGCGCGCAGTAACGGATAATGATTGGGGTGCGGGCTTCCAGCATAAGGCAAATGTATGGCGCACGAATAACCGCAAGCACGTGGAGGGTTTTGTCGAGGTGTTTGACGATAGGGTTGTTGCTGTGGCTACGTATCGTTTAGTTGATGCGCGTTCGCTCTATGTCGAGATGTATACCTTCCTCGCTGATGGCTCGCTGAAGGTGGAGGTTAAGTTCCAGCGTGGTGATGAGGATGTGCCAGAGCTTCCACGTTTTGGTATGCGTATGATTCTACCGCAGGAGTATAAGAACTTTAAGTTCTATGGCCGTGGCCCGTGGGAGAACTACTCAGACCGTAACGAGTCCGCGTTCATAGGCCTCTACGAGCAGTCTACCGATGAGCAGCTATTCCCTTATGTCCGTCCGCAGGAGTCGGGTAATAAGACCGATGTCCGCTGGTTGGAACTCACTGACAACGAGGGTGTTGGTATTCGTGTAGAGGGACTTCAGCCGTTGAGCGTCAGTGCGATGCCTTATCGTAGCGAGGATCTCGACGCGGGCCTTACGAAGAAACAGATGCACTACTCGGACGTTGAGCCACGCCGCGAGGTGGTTCTCCACGTTGACCTTGCGCAACGAGGTTTGGGTGGTGATGACTCTTGGGGTGCTGTGCCTCACGAGCCTTATCGCCTCGAGGCAGATACCTACGAGTATGGATATATAATTCGCCCAATTTCGAAGTAGATTTAAAAAAAGTGCTATCTTTGTATAGAAAATAAAACGTATGAAGATAATGAAACGATATTTTTTGTTAGTCGCTTTGGCGATGATGTTTGTGGCATCGGATGCCGTGGCGCAGAGATATGAGGAGTGTGTGGTGCGTGCTATTGAGAGCATTGAACTACCTACGAATGATTGTATTGCACCTGCGGAGGAGAAGCATCATCAGAAGGGTAATGTCTACGACTATCCCACCAAGAATGGTATTTACAATGGTTATCTCTACACGTCGAATCCATTGAAGGATGAGCCACTGACGATTGAGTATGGTTCGAACTTCCTATTCTCGATGTCGACAAAGGATTACAATCGTTTTTATGCTGGTTATTCAGTGCCTTACATAATGTGGAAGGAGCCTGTGGAGAGTAATAAGGAGGATTATCCCTTTACTCAGGGTTTTCACGTTGGTTATCTTCACGCGAGTCACCTCAGTAAGAGGGTGCCTTTGTATCTCGAGTATGGAGTAAACTTTCAGTATTTCTTTGGACGTGGTGCATCACGACAGTATAAAGGCGGAGGTTCTAATTCCTACTTCTGGGAAACGAATTGGGCAACGATGTACTCGTTGAATGTACCTCTAAATCTTGCGTTACGCCTTGGTTATCAGGGTGGAGAGAAGATCGTAACTCCATATCTCGGTGTTAACCTGCGATATAATGTTGACGGTGCAATTAAGCAACGCAAGGGAATGGCTAACGCATCTGTTTCGATTGAGGAGATTGATAATGTTGCTCTCTTTGATAAGACTGAGAATGATAGATACGCTATGGGCGAGAAGGCTTTTAACCGTTTCCAGGTGGGTGTAAACTTCGGCGTTGGCTATACCTACAAGAAATTATACGTTGGTGTGGGTTGTGTCGTAGATGGAATGCGCATCATTAATGCTGTGAAGGAGAGTAAGTATAGTTGGCAGGAGCACTACCACATTGTTGGACGCTTCTGTACGGTGAATATCTCGGTGGGTGTTCAGTTCTAAATAAGAGGCTGAATAAAAAGTCTATTTTCTCGTTACGCTCGCTCTCAAAATGCTCATTTACGCATAGTAAACTCCGCTTTTTCGAGCTTCGCAAGCCTAAAACTACATCTTTTTATTCAACCTCCTAACAAAAAATGGGATAACTAAAAATTTTAGTTATCCCATTTTTTTTGTTTACAATGTCGACTTAATCTTCTCGACCACAGCGTGATACTCCGACGACAGACTCTGCATAAGGTGCTTAACAGACTCTATCTTCTCGGCTCGCCACGCATTAGCACCCGCAAAGGCATAGCCGTGCTCCACGCGTCCCTTAAAGGCATTGAACAACGCAATCATAATGCAGTATGGGCTATTCACAACGTCGCAGGTCTTGATGCAGTTGAAGGCGCAGTGTGTAGGGCGCTTCAAGCCCGCCTTCACAGAGTCGAGGAACGAGCCTCGCACCGCACGACCAGGCATTCCCACAGGGCTCTGGATAATCTCGATATCCTCCTGCGAGGCGTTGATATATGCCTGCTTGAAGGCGATATCAGCGTCACACTCCTCGGTAGTCACAAAGCGTGTTCCCATCTGCACACCTGATGCACCAAGCTCCATCATCTTGTAAATATCCTCGCCAGTATATACACCTCCCGCAGCGATAACGGGAATCTGGCAGTTATGCTCCGCAGCAAACTTATTCACTACCTCCACAACCTCTGGAAGTGTCTTCTCAAGGCTATACTCCTCCGAGAAAATCTGGTCGCGCTTATAACCCAAGTGGCCACCAGCCTTTGGGCCCTCCACGACAATTGCATCAGGCGTATAGCGATACTCCTGCCACCACTTCTCGCACAAGAGCTTCGCAGCGCGTGCCGACGATACGATAGGTGCCAACTTTGTCTTTGCGCCCTCGGTCAAGAACGATGGCAAGTTAAGCGGAAGACCAGCACCCGAGAAGATGATATCCGCACCCTCCTTAATCGCCGTACGTACCATATCCGAGAAGTTGGTCATAGCAACCATAACATTTACGCCGATGATACCCTCGGTCTTTGCGCGTGCCTTGCGTAACTCCTCCTTGAGACCCTCGATAGCCGCCTCGGCAACACTCTTTGCCTTATCCTTGTAGATAAGTCCCAATCCTGCTGATGATATAACACCGACACCACCCTCGTTCGCTACGGCCGATGCAAGGCCCGAGAGCGAGATGCCTACACCCATACCGCCCTGCACGATGGGAAGGCGAGCGATAAGGTCTCCAATTTTCAATGATTTCATTCCTTGTGTATATTTAAGTTTAAAATGAGTTCGCAAATATACAACTTTTTCGCTCGTAAATGGCTGATTTGTCAAATATTTTTCTTTGTTTGTTGAAATCGTGTTCCGAAATAGTCCAAACTAACAACCAATTTGTATCGGCCATATTGCGTCGTAGTAATAAAAAAAATGCGTGACTCGAAAGCCACGCATCTTCTTATGCACTTTAGGTGAATTAGTTGCAACCACCGCAGTCGCAGCCCTCGCCGCACTCGTGCTCGCCACAGCTGCCGCCGCAATCACCGCAGCTGCAACCGCCGCCCATAATCTTTGAAAGATCCTCAGGGGTAGTCTCGCGAACATCTGCAACAGTAACCTCGAAGTTAAGAGTCTTACCAGCCATAGGGTGGTTGAAGTCCATCATAACGCTCTCCTCCTTAACCTCCTTGATGACGCCCATCATAGGACGACCATCAGCAGTAGCCATAGGAACCTGGCTGCCTACGAAGAGGATATCCTCTGCTACCTTGCCATCAATCATAAACACGCTCTTTGGCAACTCAACGATAGCCTCTGCGATAACCTCGCCGTAACCATCCTTAGCCTCGAGGGTGAATGATACTGACTCACCTGGCTCCTTGCCCATAACTGCCTCCTCGAACTTTGGAAGCAACATACCCATACCACAGATAAACTCCAATGGCTGACCTGGCTGTGACTGATCTGCAATCTGACCGTCAACAGTAAGCTTATAGTCTACATAGACTGTTTTGCCGTTCTCTACTTTCATATCAAATTATTTTTTTAGTTAATAACTCTCTTTTTAGCACCGCAAAGATAAGATGTTCTTGGTGAGTTGCCAAATTTATCAGCAAATAATTTTTTCGATTGAGCTATCGACAATCTCTATAATATATTATATATATAGGTATAGGTGGCTAAAACCTGCGAAATGGAAAAAAATACGTGCCAATCCAAAAAAAAATGGTCATAGTGTTTCGTGTTTCACAAAATAGTTATATATTTGCACTCGATTTTCCGCTAATACCTAAAGTTAAGCGCGATAAGTTCTTTGAAAAAGGGTGGTACAAAATTTTTTTTAAAAAAAGTTTCCAAAAAATTTGGAGATTAAAAAAAAGTTTGTACCTTTGCAACTCGAAAAGGTAATAATACTTCGCCGATGTAGCTCAGTTGGCCAGAGCAGCTGATTTGTAATCAGCTGGTCGGGGGTTCGAATCCCTCCATCGGCTCAGAGTCGTAAGTTGTGCAAACAACCTGCGACTTTACATATTGGGAAGATACCAGAGTGGCCAAATGGGGCAGACTGTAAATCTGCTGGCGCACGCCTTCGGTGGTTCGAATCCATCTCTTCCCACTACGATACCGTTAGAGTTGCAGTAGCTCACTTAACAGTGAGTGATAAGCATACTCTAAACGGTTTATTTTTGCGGAAGTAGCTCAGTTGATAGAGCAATAGCCTTCCAAGCTATGGGTCGCGAGTTTGAGCCTCGTCTTCCGCTCACAGTAGACTAACGTGTAGCACGTCGATCCAATGAGTTGGAGTGGCGGATGCTGCGCGATAAGTCCGTAAAATTGGAATAAGTACT
>JADBON010000113.1:0-4829 GCA_015656305.1 Alistipes sp. | reverse complement strand
TATATAGGAGGCAGAGCTTCGTCGGTAATACCCTTTGCACGATAATTTAGCGCTATGATACACTTTAATTCCGACTATACTGCAGGTGCGCATCAAGAGGTGATGGATGCCCTTGTTCGCACAAATATGGAGCATACTGTGGGCTATGGCAATGATAGCTATACCGCCGAGGCTCGTGATATGATTCGTGAGGCTGTGGGTATCCCCGATGACGAGGTTATGTTCCTTGTTGGTGGTACGCAGACTAACGCAACGGCTATAGATGGCATCCTCCGTCGTCACGAGGGTGTCCTTGCTGCAGCAAGTGGCCATATTGCTGTCCACGAGTCGGGAGCTATCGAGGCTTCGGGGCATAAGGTCTTGACACTCCCAGAGCGTGATGGTAAGGTGCGTAGTGAGGATGTTGACAACTATATAAGGAGTTTCTACGCTGACGACACCTATCAACATATGGTGGCTCCAGGAATGCTCTATATCTCGCAGCCTACGGAGTTTGGAACAATCTACTCGCTCGAGGAGCTGAAGGCGTTGAGCGCGGTGTGTCATCGTCACAATATCCCGTTGTATATTGATGGTGCGCGTATGGCCTATGGTCTTAAGGCCGAGGGTGCGGACTTTACACTACGCGATATCGCGCGCCTTGCAGATGTATTCTACATCGGTGGCACGAAGTGTGGCACACTGTTCGGTGAAGCCTTGGTAGTGACAAATAGAGAACTTCTGAAGAATCTCTTTCCACTTGTTAAGCAGCACGGTGCTCTGCTTGCCAAGGGACGATTATTAGGTGTTCAGTTCGGTGCGTTGTTCCGCGATGGGTTGTATGAGCGTATTGGCAAAGAGGCTGTGCGCCTTGCTCTTAAGATTCGTGAGGCGTTCCGAGAGGCGGGATATAAGGTTGTTATAGAGTCGCCTACCAATCAGCAATTCTTCCAACTTCCGAATGATGTTATCGACCGCCTTCGTGAGAGTATTGCGTTTGACTATTGGGGACCACGTGGCGAGAGGGAGAGTGTTGTTCGTTTCGTTACAAGTTGGTCAACAACCGAGCAAGATGTTGAGATGTTAATAGCAGAGGTACTAAAAAAATAGAGCCACAGTGGCTCTATTTTTTTAGTACCTTTACCAATTCTGCTACTGCCCGCCCGCGGTGCGATATGGCGTTCTTCTCATCTGCCGACATCTCGGCAAATGTCACGCTACGACCTTCGGGGATAAATAGCGGGTCGTAACCAAAACCCTCGGCACCCGACTCCTGGGTAGCTATCGTGCCACGCACGATGCCCTCCACCTGAATCTCCTCGCCACCACGAATTAGCGAGATTACGGTGCGAAAACGTGCTGCGCGGTTAGTTTCGCCATCCAACTCTTTGAGAAGCTTGCGGTTGTTGGCTGCAAAGTCGTGACCATCCGTAGCGTAGCGTGCCGAGCGCACTCCTGGCGCGCCACCAAGAGCCTCAACCTCCAGGCCTGTGTCATCAGCGAAGCAGTCCAAGCCCGTACGCTGGTAGACATATCGTGCCTTGATGCTGGCGTTTTCGTCCAGCGTTTCGCCCGTCTCGGGAATATCCTCTGTGATACCCACCTCCTTGAGTGTCACAAGTTCGAAACCCTCGCCAAGTACGGCCTTTACCTCGGAGAGTTTATGTGCGTTATTTGTTGCAAATACAATCTTCATAATGGTTTTATTGGGGTTTAGTTGCGCGCTACCTCTAATTCGGTAAGTCGCTGGTCCATAACAACTTTGTCGATAATGGTCTTGACTACGGTGTCAATCTCCGAGCCGTCGGAGTAGTCCGCGGGGCATACGTGATTTACGCGGTTGTCGCGGATAAGCTCGTTGAGTATCGTGCGCTGCCCCTCCTCCTCGGGGTTGTAGACCGCGATGGAGTGTCCGCCAAAGTTTTTCACAAGTTTCATACAAGGAATGTCCGTAGTTCCGTCACCGAAGTATATCATTCGTGAGAATGGCACAGGGCGCTTCGACTCCTCCATAAAGCGATTGACATCCTTGGTGTCGAATACCGACTCTACGCCCTTGTTAATCTTGAATATAAACTGCGTTTTGTTGGTGTAGTTTACCGCCACGGCGGGCCAATATGCGATGCCGTCGACGTTGTAGAGGAACGAGCAGGCGTAGATATTCTTGAACTCGTGAGCAATCGCCGTACCCTCGATAATCTCCTTTAGTCCCGATGAGTTTACGTAGTGAAGGATGGTGACGCCACGCTCTGCGCCATAGTCGTTTATGCGCTTAAACCACTCCACAACACCCTTGTAAAACTGCACGTTACGTCCCGACTCGCGGAAAGCCTCGCGGCGAAGCGACAAACCCTTCGACTGTGCAGCCTGAAGCATACGTGCCATATATGTAAGCACCTGGTCAGCATCCTGCTCCTCGGCAAGTGTGTTCGCCTCGTGCCAAAACTCCATATTACTCTTACCAACGGCAGGGATAAAGTCATACTCCTGCATATTTCCAGGAGCCAACGTACCATCGAAATCATATATCAATGCTACGGTAATCTTCTCTTTCATCTCTAATTTTTTAGATATATGGTTCAAAATTAAGAAAAAATTACTATTTTTGCAATAATTAGTAGAGATAAATTTATTAAACGATTTATGAACAGACGTTTGCTACGCTCGCGTACCGACCGTATGATTGGTGGAGTTTGTGGTGGCTTGGCGCAATATTTTGGCCTCGATTCATCGGCTCTACGTGTTATATCTGCCTTGTTAATTCTGTTTGGCGGTATGTCCGTATGGGTTTATTTGATTTTGTGGTTAGTTATACCAGAAGAATAAATAGTGTTTTATGGAATTTAAAGATGTGATGAAGAAGCGTCGCTCGACACGACGTTATACAGGTCAACCTGTTGAGAAAGATAAACTTATGCGCGTTATGGAGCTTGCTCTCCGCGCCCCATCGTCGAAGAATACACGCTCTACACGCCTTATGGCTGTTACCGATTTGAAGCGTGTTCACGAACTTGGTAAGCTTCGCGATTGGGGTTCAAGCCTTTTGGAGGAGGCGGGTGCTGCGATTATCATCCTCGGTGATGAGAGTGCTTCGCCAATGTGGCAGACCAATGCTACGATTATGGCTACGTGCCTTCAGCTCGCGCTTGTAGACGAGGGCCTTGCATCGTGCTGGGTACACGTGGGTGATTACCGTACGCTTCAGGATGACCCAGCGAGCCAGACCAGCGAGGATTATGTGAAGGCTCTTCTGCCAGAGATTCCAGAGGGATATCGTGTGTGGAGTGTAATCTCGATTGGTTATGCCGACTACACGCCAAAGCCACTTCCAGAGTACGAGGGCCCAGAGCGTATCTTGTTCGTAGAGTAGTCTGTAGGCAGAGGCGGGCATCTATTTGTGTGCTGCGCAGAATTGATGAAAATTAGAGTGAGTAGTGTCGTATGGCGCTACTCGCTCTTTTTTTTCTCTATTGCTATGCAATAATCTACGATTATGGTGCGTTTATTACGAAATAAAATGTATCTTTGCAAATTGATTATGCAGAAACTATTTTACATACTAACTCTTGCTCTTGTGACGCTATCGGTAGGTTGTATCTACGATGGCGACTCGTCGCTTGATTATGACAAGGAGAGTGTTGTAGCTACGGTCGATGGTCACGTATTGTTGCGTGAGGATATTGCGCGCGATATGCCTGCGGGTTTGACAGGCGTGGATAGCGTTACGTTTGCACGTATGTACATCGACAATTGGGTGCTTACGAAGCTCAAGGTGAGCCGTGCCGAGCAGGTGCTGTCATCTTCGCAGCGCGACATAGAGCGTTTGGTGGAGGGATATCGCCAGTCGCTTATCATCCGTCAGCTCGACCAATACTATATCGACAGGGCTATCGATGTGGAGATTACCGATAAGCAGCTTGCGTCGTACTATCGTGCCCATTCGGCATCGTTTAAGCTCGACCATAATAAGGTGCGTGGCGTAGTTGTTAAGGCTCCGCTCTCGTTCCGTAACACGTCAACACTTACGGCGACGCTTAAGAGTGTGCTTAAGAGTGGCGATACGGAGGAGCTTCGTGCCTTCACCGAGAAGCTAAATCTCGGTTTGTCGGACTGCTCGCAGATGTGGGTGTCGTACTCCGACTTCTTGAGTAACCTCCCTACGGAGCGCTCACGAAGCTATACCGACCTATTGAGTAAGAGTGGCGTTCAGCAGATGAAGGCCGACGATGCCGTCTTCTACTTTGTGATTATCGACGTGGCTCGCAAGGGTGAGGTTGCACCGCTGGAGTGTGTCGAGGATGATATTCGCCGTAGGTTGTATGCCGAGCGTCGTGCCGATATCGTGAAGCAGTACGAAACGGAACTTAAACGTGAGAGTGTGCTTAATGGACGTGTTACGATGGCCGATAGTGTGTTGATGGAGAGTATGAGTTTTATGCCTGCGGAGGTGGAGAGCGTCGAGGTTATTGATGTTACCGAGGAGCAGATTGAGGAGGATATCCCAACAATCTCTATGGCACCAAAGAATGAATAATGAAATTTGAATCTATGATACGAAAAATTATGCTTGTGGCGGTTGTTGCCACTGCTTTTATCTCTACTATGGAGCGTGCTTCGGCGCAGCAGCGTCGTCAGGTTATGCTCGATAAGGTTGTAGCTGTTGTTGGTGGCTCGGCAATTCTCCACTCGGAGGTCGAGGAGTATTGCGTAGCACTTAAGGATCAGCGTCGCCAGATGGGTTATACCTCGGATAGAGATCCTATGAGTGAGTCGTTGGAGGCTCTTTTGGAGCAGAAACTCCTCTATAATCAGGCGTTGTTGGACTCTGTGGAGGTGAATACCTCGGATAT
>JADBON010000229.1:0-2853 GCA_015656305.1 Alistipes sp. | reverse complement strand
TACGCTTGGCCAATACCTTCGACCAACTAAGGAGCATTACCCCGTAAAGGCGTACATCACTCCCGAAAAATTCGAAGAATACCGACTCAAGGCTCTCGAGATGGGTTTCGCATATTGTGCGAGCGCACCCCTTGTGCGTTCGTCATATTTGGCGGATGCCGCACTTGACGCTGTGAGAAAGGTATGCAACACGAAGTAGAAATCAGAGATTTAGGCAGTATGGCTTATAGCGAGTGCTGGGACCTTCAGCGCACGCTATTTGATGCTTTGTGTCAAAAGAAAGCCGAAAAACGACTCACCGACGATGAGCCGCGAGGCACCATTCTCATTGTTGAGCATCCCGCAGTATATACATTGGGCAAGAGTGGCCACCAGGAGAATATGCTCGTTACGGAGGAGTATCTCAAGAGCCTCGGTGCGGAGTTCTTCCACATCGACCGCGGTGGCGACATCACATTCCACGGACCAGGACAGCTGGTTTGCTACCCTATCATCGACCTCGAAAGTATAGGCTTTGGCATTCGCCGATATATCGAGGCGTTGGAGCAGTCGGTTATCGACCTTGCAGCCGAGTATGGCATCGAGGCACACCGCTCGGAGGGAGCCTCAGGAGTGTGGGTTACACTTCCAAACAAGCGTCTTGTAAAGCTTTGCGCCATTGGCGTTCGTGCATCACACAGCGTGACGATGCACGGCCTTGCTATGAACGTTGCGACGGACCTCAAGTGGTTTGAGCTTATCAACCCTTGCGGATTTACCGACCGCGGCGTATGTTCGCTTACGACGTTGTGCAACCGCGAGGTGACAATGGAGGAGGTTAAGCCCAAGTTTATCAATTACTTAACGAAAAATTTAAATGTTAAATATAAAAAATAAACGTTATGCCCATAGAGAAAAGATGGGTTGTCAAGCCACAAGGCGACCGCGCTACAGTGGAGGCATTAGCCACACAGCTTGGTATGTCTACGGTATTGACCAACCTGCTGGTTCAGAGAGGCATAGACACCGCGGAGAAAGCGAAAAAGTTCTTCTCGCCTGCATTACGCGACTTGCACGATCCCTTCCTTATGAAGGATATGGACAAGGCTGTGGAGCGCATCGAGAAGGCAGTGAAGGCTGGCGAAAAGGTAATGATTTACGGAGACTACGATGTCGACGGAACCACTGCCGTGGCGCTGGTTTACAAATTCTTAAGCCAGATAGGACATAAGAATTTGTCATTTTACATCCCCGACCGATATGTCGATGGTTACGGCATATCAATTCGAAGCATCGACCACGCCGTCCGCAAGGGCGTTACGCTGGTCATAGCTTTGGATTGCGGCATCAAAGCCGTGGAGAAGGTGGCCTATGCCAAACAAAAGGGCGTAGATTTCATCATCTGCGACCATCACTTACCTGCCGATGAGATTCCAGAGGCAGTGGCTGTATTGGACCCCAAACGCACAGACTGCAACTATCCTTTCGATGAGTTGTCGGGTTGTGGCGTTGGTTTTAAACTCGTCGAGGCGTATGCACGACGCAACAACATCTCCTTCTCGGAGATTGAGCATCTGCTTGATTTGTTGGTTGTTAGCATCGCTTCAGACATTGTGCCACTTGTGGACGAAAACCGCATCCTGGCACACTACGGATTGCGCAAGCTCAATGCTCAGCCATCAAAGGGCTTGTTGTCGATAATCAAGATTTGCGGTCTTCAGGGCCACAACATCACCATCGACGACATCGTCTTTAAGATTGGCCCTCGTATCAACGCTGCTGGACGTATGCGTATGGATGAGGATGACGAGAATGCTGCACCTTCGGGCGGCCACGCTGCCGTAAGCCTTCTTATCGAGGGTAACGAGCAGGAGGCGGCGAAGTTTGGCGAGGTGATTGACTCGTTCAATCAGGACCGCAAGAGCATCGACCGCAATGTCACCCAGGAGGCGCACGACTACATCGAGTCGCACCCTGAGCTTAAGGCACTTAAGAGTACGGTAATCTACAATCCAAAATGGCTGAAGGGTATCGTAGGTATCGTGGCATCACGCCTCATTGAGACCTACTATCGCCCTACGGTGGTACTCACAAAGTCGAATGGCTTTGTAACAGGCTCGGCACGTTCAGTAGCAGGTTTCGACCTCTATCAGGCTGTGGAGTCTTGCTCCGACTTGTTGGAGAACTTCGGAGGACATATGTACGCTGCGGGCCTCACGATGAGAGAGGAGAATGTTGCAGAGTTTACACGTCGTTTCAACGACTATGTAGAGCGCAACATCGACCCAAATATCCTTGTGCCTCAGGTAGATATTGATAGCGAGTTGTTGTTCTCGGATATCACCGATGAGTTCTACCATCAACTCAACAACTTCCAGCCATTTGGCCCTGGAAATAGCGCTCCTGTGTTTATGACACGTGGCGCAAGCAACCGCGGAGATGCAAAGCTCGTAGGTGTGGAGTGTGACCACTTGCGTATGGATCTTATCCAGCGCCAGAAGCCTCACACCTCGATTCCAGCTATTGCCTTCCAGCAACCTACACACTATGAGTGGGTGCGTGCAGGCAAGCCAATCTCGGTCTGCTACCAGATTGTTGAGAACCACTATCGTGGTACGGTATCGAAGCAGCTTCGTGTAAAGGATATCAAGCCAGAGCGTTAGGCGACAAGGCGTACTGCAAAGTTTTAACAATAGGGATTCGATAGCTTAGTTGAGCTATCGAATCCTTTTTGTTTTGGTATGCTCACACACGATTTTCGGCGATTCAACTATTTTTTTGAAAAAAATGCACGCAGTTTCCGAAAAAATCACTATCTTGCGCAAAAATAAAATAGATAAGGTGTACGAAACCTTGATACTTTATCGTTATTAG
>JADBON010000190.1:0-3486 GCA_015656305.1 Alistipes sp. | reverse complement strand
GCGCAGTGGCGACCGCATCTCGGTTGTGGCATTTGCGGGTGAGGCATTCACGCAGTGTCCTCTGACCTCCGACCAGGCAACCGTAGGTACTATGCTCTCACGACTACGTAGTGGCGTTGTGGAGGATGGTACGGCAATCGGTAATGGTCTTGCTACGGCAGTGAACCGACTCCGCGAGAGTGGCGCAAAATCGAAGGTCGTGATACTGCTTACCGATGGTGTGAATAACCGCGGTCAGATATCTCCAATTATGGCGGCGGAGATTGCTCGTGACCTCGGCATTAAGGTCTATACCATTGGCGTGGGTAGCCGCGATAAGGCCCCTATGCCGGCGTATGACCCATTTGGAAACATAACCTACGTAATGGCAGATGTGGAGATTGATGAGGTACTCCTTCGCGATATCGCATCGAAGACCAGTGGCGAGTACTTCCGTGCCAATAACAACGAGGCCCTGAAGGCTATCTACGAGCAGATTAACCAGTTGGAGAAGAGCAAGGTGGAGGTTACACACTACACCACATACGAGGAGTTGTATATGGGTTGGCTGCTCCTCGCACTACTCCTCTTGGCTGCGGAGTTTGTTGTGGCACGTGTGGTGCTAAACCGCCTGCCAATGTAGTTTAAACGATAGATTAAGAAGATGGTTAAGAGCAACATATTTACCTTTGGCGCACCAGAGTGGCTGTGGCTCCTTATCGTGGTGGCGGTACTCCCGCTACTCTACCTATTGCTACGCCTCTATGCACGCCGTAAACTGCGAAAAATGGGCAATGTCGCTACGCTACGTAGACTTATGCCCGACTACTCATCGCCACGTGGCTGGATAAAGATATCGCTTCTCGCGCTTGCAGTGGGCTTTATGGTTATTGCCCTCGCCCGACCACAGACAGGCTCGAAACTACGCACCGTGGAGAGCCAAGGTAGGGAGATTGTGCTGGTTGTCGATGTTTCGAACTCGATGCTTGCCGAGGATGTTACGCCAAGCCGTATGGAGCGTACGCGCTACGCCATAACACGCCTTTTGGAGCGTATGACAAATGACCGTATAGGCATCGTAGCCTTTGCCGATGAGGCGGAGGTGTTGCTCCCTATCACGGGAGATTATAAGATGGCAGAGTCGGTTACGAAGCGTCTGTCGCCCGACCTCATAGCCGAGCAGGGCACCAATATTGGTAAGGCTCTGGAGGTGGCACTCCTCTCCTTCACACGTAGCACACAGAGCAGCAAAAGCCGTGTGATAATCCTTATTACGGATGGTGAGGGCCACGACACGGGTAGCGAGGCTGCAATAGCCGAGGCACAGGCCGAAGGTGCTATGATATGTGCCATAGGTATCGGAACCCCTGAGGGTACGCCACTAAAGATAAATGGCGAGATTATGGAGGACAACGAGGGTAAGATGGTTGTCACGAAACTCGGAGAGCCACTCCTTCAGCAGTTGGCTGAGGCTACGGGAGGTATCTACACCCGTTCGCGTAACGAGAGCTTTGGCCTCGAGGAGATTATCGCGCGCCTGGATGAGATGGAGGCTACGGAGCTGTCGCTGATGACCTTCGAGGAGTATGACGAGCAGTATCAGTGGTTCCTCGGCGTGGCATTGCTATTGCTCGTTGCGGAGATGCTTATCTTCGAGCGTCGCAACCCTCTACTCAAGGGTGTACGACTTTTTGAACGTTAACGAAATAATATACAAACTACTAAAAACTTAATGCTATGACAATCAGAGATTTAGAGCCAAAACTTATTTGGGAGCAGTTTGACGACATCACACGTGTGCCACGCCCTTCGAAGAAGGAGGAGAAGATTATCGCGTGGTTGGTGGAGTTTGCCAAGAAGCACAATATCGAGTATCAGACCGACCAGACTGGTAACGTGGTTATGCGCAAGCCAGCTACTCCAGGCTTCGAGAGCCGCCCAGCGGTGATTCTTCAGTCACATATGGATATGGTATGCGAGAAGAACTCAAACGTGGAGTTTGACTTCGAGAACGACCCTATCGAGACTTGGATTGATGGCGAGTGGGTGAAGGCTAAGGGTACTACACTCGGTGCCGACTGCGGTATCGGTATGGCTGCTGCATTGGCAGTGCTTTTGGATACTACTATCGAGCATCCTGCTATCGAGGCACTCTTTACGGTTGATGAGGAGACAGGTCTTACAGGCGCCTTCGGTCTTGGCGAGGGTATGCTTACTGGTAAGTACCTCGTAAACCTCGACTCGGAGGATGATGGCGAGTTGTTCATCGGCTGTGCTGGTGGTGTTGACACCGTAGCTACGATGAACTATGAGACAGAGGAGGTACCAGAGGGTTACACCTTCGTACGTCTTGAGATTGGTGACTTGCTCGGTGGTCACTCTGGTGACGATATCGACAAGGGCCGTGCTAACTCTAACAAGTTGTTGGCACGCTTCCTCTACAACGCTATTGATAAGTTCCAGGTGGTATTGGCAGACTTCAACGGCGGTAACCTCCGCAACGCTATCCCACGTGAGGCATTCGCTATCGTAGGTGTTCCATCAGCCGAGGTGGAGGATTTCGAGGAGCGTTACTTGGAGTTTGGTCAGATGATGATGGAGGAGTTCAAGCACACTGAGCCACGTATGCGCTTCGCAGTGACCGATGCTGAGACTCCAAAGAAGGTTATGTCGAACGACGACCTCTGCTACTTGGTGCTCGCGTTGGTAGGTCTTCCTAACGGCATCTTGGCAATGTCGTTCGCTATGCCAGGCCTTGTTGAGACAAGCTCGAACCTCGCATCTGTGAAGATTGACACCGAGGCACAGGAGGTGAAGGTTACAACATCACAGCGTTCGTCGGTTGAGAGTGCGAAGCTCTATGCTGCACAGACTATCGAGTCGGTATTCTACCTCGCAGGCTTCGATGTGGAGCATTCGGATGGCTACCCAGGTTGGGCTCCTAACCCAGACTCTGTACTCCTTAAGGAGACTGCACAGTGCTACCGCGACCTCTTTAATGAGGAGCCTAAGGTACGCGCTATCCACGCAGGTTTGGAGTGTGGCTTGTTCCTCGAGAAGTACCCACACTTGGAGATGGTATCATTCGGTCCTACGCTCCGCGGCGTACACTCTCCAGACGAGCGTCTTGAGATTTCGACCGTAGATAAGTTCTGGAAGCTCCTCGTAGAGCTTTTGAAGCGTATCGCATAGTGCAATGATTCTTGCGGCGGTAGATATCATCAACATCCTTCGTAAGTCTCGACTCCACGTTGATGGCATAGGTGAGATAGATATCTACGCCGAGAGTATTATTGCGGGAAGCAATAGCGTCGCCTCTCGATGTCGCATTGATGGCATCGGGGGCGACTTTCTATTTAAGTGCTACTACGTGGCTGATGGCAAGCGTCTGTCGCAACGTGACACATTTATAGAGGTCTACACCATTATGGGCCTAACGTATCGCGCACGCTGCACCATACATCGGTGGATGGAGGGCGTGACGCTCGACGAAGCGGTGATAAATGG
>JADBON010000072.1:0-5997 GCA_015656305.1 Alistipes sp. | reverse complement strand
GCTACGCAAGCAGCAGGCCTCGTTTGGCGTTGCTATGGTTATGGAGGTTAAGACCGGAAATATGCTCTGTATGGTGAGCCTTGGCTCGGGTGTTGAGCGCGGTACGACATATAGCGAGCGTGTCAACAACCACGCCCTTGCTACCTGCATCAGCCCTGGCTCTACGATGAAGCTCGCCTCGGCAATGGCACTTGTGGAGATTGGAGGCTATGACCTCTACACCACGGTAAACACCGAGCATTCGCGCCCTAACCACCCAGTAAAGATTGGCGCGGCGAAGATTGAGGACTCACACGATGCTGCGGGCAAGGATAGCGACGGTAATGTGACGTTGAAGGATGCCTTTGCTCACTCATCGAATGTTTACTTCGCAAAGGCTGTCTACGAGAGTTTCAAGGATAACCCAGAGAAGTACACCGACTTCCTCGCCAAGCTCCGCTTCAACGACTACATAGGTCTCGAGGCGTATGGCGAACGTAAGGGAAAACTTGCGATGGCCGATAGCCCTGATTGGAATCAGCGCGGTAGCACAAGTACACGTCTTCCTCGTTTGGCCTATGGCTATGAGTTGGATGTTCCACCTATCCATATGCTCACCTTCTATAATGGCGTTGCTAACGAAGGCCGTATGGTAGCCCCACGATTTGTCGACCGCATAGAGCGCGATGGCGAGGTGGTGGAGGTGACTCCCGTTGTGACACTCATCAACAGGATGTGTTCGAAGAGTACGCTTGCAATCTTGGATAGCTGTCTTGCAGCAGCCTCGGAGCGCACGGGACGCCACTTTAGGGATTTGCCGATACCTTTTGGTTGCAAAACAGGTACAGCGCAGATGTGGAGTACGTTCGTAAGCGAGAGCCGCATCGACAACATCCAGATGAAGAACGGTATCAACGGCAAGCAGGACAACTACTACTATGGCTCGATGATATGCACTATGCCGCAGGAGAATCCTAAATATACGATTATGGTTGCGGTGTGTAAGCAGGCTACGCCCGAAAGCCCTACCTACTTTGGTATCGACCTATCGGCACCCGTAGCATCAGACATTATGGAGTATATCTACGCCAACGACCATACGCTCCATTCGACAATCGAGAGCGCCGAGGAGAAGTTCACGCCCAAGTCTATCAAGGCGGGTAAGAGCAACTATGTGGCGAAGATTAGCAAGATGACAAATACGGTTACCGACAATAGCGAGGGTGAGGCGTGGAGCCGCGCCTCGGTTGAGGATAGCGCCACAACGATATCGGGAGTGACAATTAGCGAGGGTAAGGTGCCTAACGTGGTAGGTATGGGCCTTAGCGATGCGCTCTACCTCCTGGAGCGTGCAGGACTTACGGTTACGCACCACGGCAGTGGCCGCGTGAAGAGCCAGAGCATCCCCGCAGGACGAAACATCACTGAAAACACAAGAATAGAACTCTCACTTGAGAGATAGAGATACTGATTATGAAACGACTTGAAGAGTTGCTCGACGATGTTCGAGCGTTAGAGATAGAGAACTCCGCAAACCCTGTTGTAGGCTCACTAACCTACGACTCTCGCGCCGTGAAGCAGGGAGCCTGCTTCTTCGCCGTACGTGGCACCCAGAGCGACGGCCACCGCTCTATCACCTCGGCTATCGAGCGTGGCGCTGTGGCTATCATCTGCGAGGAGATGCCCGAGAGCCGCGTGGAGGGCGTTAGTTACGTAAAGGTGGAGGATAGCAACATCGCAATGGCACATATCGCCGCAGCATATTACGACCACCCATCGCGCGAGCTTCGTCTTGTGGGTGTTACGGGAACTAATGGTAAGACCACAACCGCGACACTGCTCTACGATATGTTTATGGCAATGGGATATAAGGCGGGCCTTATATCTACGGTTATCTACCGCATCGGTGAGCGCAGCATAGCCTCTACGCACACCACCCCCGACTCCATTCGCCTTAACCAGATGATGCGCGAGATGGTTGACGAGGGTTGCGACTACTGCTTTATGGAGGTGTCGTCACACGCCGCAGCGCAGCACCGCATCGAGGCACTACACTTCGCAGGTGCGCTCTTTAGCAACCTTACGCACGACCACCTCGACTATCACGGCACCTACAAGGAGTATATCCGCGCCAAGAAGTCGTTCTTCGATGCTCTACCGAAGGAGGCGTGGGCCGTAGTAAACATCGACGACCGCAATGGCGAGGTTATGCTTCAGAACTGCGACGCCAAGCACTATCGCTTGTCGCTACGCTCGATGGCCGATTTCCGCACCAAGATTATCGAGATGCTACCCGATGGTATGCTCCTACATATCGACAACCAGGAGGTATGGGTGAAGTTTACGGGACGCTTCAATGCCTATAACCTCACGACCGTATATGCCGCAGCAACGCTCCTGGGCATTGACAAGATGGAGGTTCTCACAACGCTCTCGAAGTTAACGCCCGTTGCTGGCCGCTTCGAGAGTATCATTGCCGAGGACCGCACCATAGCGATTGTCGACTATGCACACACCCCCGATGCGCTGGAGAACGTGCTTCAAACCATCGAGGAGGTACGCCGCGATGAGCAGCGTCTGTTTGTGGTATGTGGCTGCGGTGGCGACAGAGATAAGACCAAGCGCCCAGAGATGGCGGCCATAGCGGTTAAGTACGCCACAACCGCGATATTTACATCCGACAACCCTCGCACCGAGTCACCAGAGGCTATCCTCGACGATGTTGTGACGGGCGTTGGCACAGCAAAGAATTGGCTACGCATCACCGACCGCAGGGAGGCTATTCGCACCGCCGCGATGCTGGCATACCCAGGAGATATCATCCTTATTGCGGGTAAGGGCCACGAGGATTACCAGATTATCGGCACCGAGAAGCACCACTTCGACGACCGCGAGGAGATTCGCAATGCCTTCTCGGCGACACACAACAACTAAATTTTACGGACAGAAACAAAACTAACTCACAATGCTTTATAGACTCTTTGAATACCTAGACCAGAACACCGACCTGCCAGGTATGCGTGTCGGAGAGTATATCTCCGTGCGCTCGGCGGCGGCAATCATCCTCTCGCTCATCATCGCGATTATCATCGGCAAGCGCATCATCCGCTTCCTCAAGAAGCAGCAGATTGGCGAGGATATCCGCGACCTCGGCCTCGAGGGACAGATGCAGAAAAAGGGTACGCCAACGATGGGTGGTATCATCATCATCCTTGCGGTAATCATCCCCGTACTCCTCTTTGGCAACCTACGCAACGTATATATTCAGCTGATGCTCATATCTACCCTATGGCTCGGCTTCATCGGCGGCCTTGACGACTACATCAAGGTATTCCGCCACAAGAAGGAGGGCCTCAAGGGACGTTTCAAGATTGTTGGTCAGGTAGGCTTGGGTATCATCGTGGGTACTACGATGTGGCTCTCGAGCGATATCGTAATCCACGAGAAGAACTTCGAAACAAAGCGCTATAACATCACCGATGTGCAGACTGGCGAGGTTGTGAGCAGCTACACCGAGAAGCAGGTCATTAGCACCACCCCCGAGAAGACCACAAAGACCTCTATCCCATTCCTTAAGGATACGATGCTCGACTATAAGTTCTTCACCGCGGGTAACGAAACCCTCGCGTGGTTGCTCTATATCGTTGTTGCGATTTTCGTAATCACGGCAGTGTCGAACGGTGCAAACCTCACGGATGGTATCGACGGCCTTCTTACGGGAGTCTCCGTACCAATCGTCTTGGTTTTGGGTATCTTGGCATACCTCTCGGGACACCTCATCTACTCTGACTACCTCAACATTATGTATATCCCCAACAGTGGTGAGTTGATAGTCTTTGCTGCGGCATTCGCAGGTGCGCTGATAGGCTTCCTATGGTATAACTCCTTCCCTGCGCAGATATTTATGGGCGACACAGGCTCGCTTACCATTGGTGGTATCATCGCCGTCTTTGCACTCTGCATCCGTAAGGAGTTGCTCCTACCACTACTCTGTGGCATATTCCTTATCGAGGCACTCTCGGTGATGGTTCAGGTGGGCTACTTCAAATATACCAAGCGTAAGTATGGCGAGGGACGACGCATATTGCTGATGTCGCCACTCCACCACCACTTCCAGAAGAAGGGACAGTTCGAGACAAAGGTTATGATGCGATTCTTCATCATATCATTGCTCTTGGCCGCACTAACACTTATAACACTTAAGATTCAGTAACGACAAAAAACCTACACGATATGAAACGTAAGATAGCAGTATTGGGTGGTGGTATCTCGGGCTACGGCTCTGCCATCCTTGCAAAGAAGAAGGGTTTCGATGTATTCCTCTCGGATATGGGCAAGATTGCCGATAAGTTCAAGGCTCGCCTCGATGAGTGGAGTGTGGAGTATGAGGAGGGACAGCATACCGAGGAGCGTATCTTGGATGCTAACGAGGTTATTAAGTCGCCAGGTATTCCCGACACAGCACCTATGGTACAGAAGATTCGCGAGCGTGGCATTCCTGTTATCTCCGAGATAGAGTTTGCGGCACGATACAAGGGCGTAGCAAAGACCATCTGTATCACAGGCTCTAATGGTAAGACTACCACAACATCGCTTATCTATAAGATTATGGTCGACGCAGGTCGTAAGGTGTCGCTCGGTGGTAACATCGGCGAGAGCTTCGCATACTCGGTGGCTACCGACAAATACTTCTGGCACGTATTGGAGCTTAGCTCGTTCCAGCTCGATGGTTGCTACAAATTTAAGGCCGACATCGGAGTGCTTACTAACATCACTCCCGACCACCTCGACCGCTACGACTATAAACTCGAGAACTACGCACGCTCGAAGATGCGTATCACACAGAATCAGACTACGTCCGACTACTTTATCTTCTCGGCTGATGACCCTACGACGCAGCAGATGCTTGTGGAGATGGATGACTCGTTGCGTGCTCACCAGCTACCATTTGCTATCAACACCGCAATAGCAAGTGGCGATGGTGATGCCATCCTCGAGGGACACACCTTCACCGCTACCGTAGGCAAGAAGTCGGTAACTATCGACACGCGTAAGATGAAGATTGAGGGTATGCACAACGTCTACAACGCGATGTCGGCAGCCTTGGCTACGTTGGCGGCGGGCGTAGACCCAAAGTCTATAAAGCGCTCTATCTACGATTTCTCGCCTGTGGAGCATCGCTTGGAGCCTGCGGGTAAGCAGAACGACATCGAGTGGGTTAACGACTCGAAGGCTACGAATGTCGACTCGGTGTGGTATGCTCTGGAGAGTATGAAGCGCCCTACGGTGTGGATTGCTGGTGGTACAGATAAGGGTAACGACTATGGCCCACTCAAGGAGTTCGCACGCCGCAAGGTGAAGGCTCTCATCTGTATGGGTGTGGATAACGCCAAGCTAAAGAGGGAGTTTGCGGATATCATCCCCGTAATCCGCGACTGCAACACCTTCGAGGATGCTATGGCTGCGGCACGTGATGTTGCCGAGGCGGGAGATACGGTGCTTTTGTCACCTGCTTGCGCAAGCTTCGACCTCTTCCGCAACTACGAGGAGCGTGGCCGTATGTTCAAGGCGTGGGTAGCAGAAAATATATTAAACAAGGAGTAACCTAATGAGTAACAAAGAGAAAATAACGCCCCAGGAGGCACCACAACGAATTCCGATATTGGAGGGCGACCGCACACTGTGGATGATATACGCAGTGCTGATTGTCGTATCTATCCTTGTGGTCTACTCCTCAACGGCGAAGATGGCATACGACATCACCTCGAGCCTTACGACTACCGAGTCGTTGCGCCAGCAGATAATGCTGATTCTTGTGATGTCCGTACCCGTTATCTTCGTGGCACATAAGGTAAACTTCACCTTCTATCACCGCTGGGCAGGTGCGATGTATTGGCTGATGGTGATACTCACCGTTGCCACCTACTTCGTGGGTAGCACCACCAATGGCGCAGCACGTTGGTTACCAATTGGACCATTCCAGTTCCAACCCTCGGAGATTCTGAAGGTGTGTACCAT
>JADBON010000210.1:0-3117 GCA_015656305.1 Alistipes sp. | reverse complement strand
TCTACGTTCTATGGCCTTAGTGCTACGCTGGGTTACTCCAATACCAATGTCTTTCGTGGTGCCGAGGCCTTCGACATCGCGGCACGCTTCGGTTTTGAGTTTATGTATGCCAAGGATATAGAGATGCGTAGCGCACAGGAGTTGGGCATTACCGCGGGACTTCAGTTCCCGCGCTTCCTGCTTCCGTGGCGCACCTCGCCAAACCTTAACGTAGCGCAGCCTCGAACACGTCTGGAGCTTGCGTTCGACTATCAGAATCGACCATACTACCGCCGTAATATCTTCACTACACGTTGGGCTTATAGCTGGAAGCAGGGCGAGCGTTCGTCGTTCATCGTGCGACCTGTGGATATCAACTGGATTGATGTGAAGAGCGTGGATGAGAACTTCCTCGCGGATATAGATAATAACTACCTACGCACCTCGTTCCAGTCGCAGCTAACGGCGGGACTCTCGGCGTCGTGGACATATAACACACAGCGTTCGGACCTCGACCAAAATGCTACCTTTGTGCGTGCAAATATCGAGTCGGCGGGTAACATTATTCACGGCTTTGAGACGCTCTTCTCTTCGCCTGCCGAGGGTAAGAACTACTATGAGATTCTCGGTATTCGCTACTCGCAGTATGTGCGTGGTGAGCTGAGTGCCAGCCATAAGATTGACCTTGGATATAATATGGCACTCGCGGGCCGTCTCTTTGGCGGTGTGGGTGTTACGTATGGCAACTCATCGGGAATATCAATTCCGTTCGATAGAATGTTCTACTGTGGTGGTGCGAACTCAATGCGTGGCTGGGTACCTCGTACGCTTGGCCCTGGTAATAAACCCGAGTTGCAGGATACGACATACCCTGCGCAGGTTGGTGATGTACGCCTTGAGGCTAACCTCGAGTTCCGTTTCCCGATTTGGTGGATTTTCAACGGCGCGTTGTTTTTCGATGTTGGTAATGTGTGGTATCTGCGTGAAACAGAGACTAATAACCCTAATGAGGTGTTCCACTTTAATGACTTCTATCGTCAGCTGGGCTTCAACACAGGTCTTGGACTACGTATAGATGTCACCTTCGTGGTACTTCGCTTCGACCTTGGTCTTCAGTTGCATAACCCTGGCCGTCCAGAGAGTGAGCGTTGGATACGCAACCTCCGCTGGAATAATATGGCCCTCAACTTTGGTGTGGGTTATCCTTTCTAATATATTTGCTTAAAAATCGGCCTTTGATTCGAGTGTAACCGTCTCATTAGTAATGGGATGGCGGAACGATAGCATCGAGGCGTGAAGGCATAACCTATGGCCATCATCCTCCTTGCGGAGTTCGAGGCCGTAGATGTTATCGCCAACAATCGGTGTATTTAGACCATCGTGGTGTGCCGAGTGCAGACGTAGCTGATGTGTGCGGCCCGTGATAGGGTAGAAGGCGATGCGTGTGCGTCCCTGCTCAATGGCCATAACACGATATTCAGTAACGGCACGCTTGCCATCCGCTGCGACCATCTGTCGTGGGCGGTTGTCGTAGTCTAACTTTATAGGTAGGTCGATGCGGCCCTCCGTAGAGGTTATGACGCCGTCAAGAAGTGCTGTGTAACGCTTTGATATAGTGTGAGATATAAACTGTTCCTGGAGTGCTTTATGCACATCCTTATCCTTTGCAAGAAGCAGAATTCCCGACGTCGATTGGTCGAGACGATGGATAATCATAGGCCCCGTAGCCTCGGGGTAGCGTTCGTGCGCCCATCTCTCAACGCTTCGAACACCCGATTTACCCTCCACAGATAACATTCCACAAGGTTTATCAACCGCCACCAGCCACTCATCTTCCCAGAGTATATGTGGCTCGGGAGGTGCTATCTCCAGCAGTGGATTAGGCTCTACGTTGAGTCCCTCGAGCATAAAGGTAAGAATCGGTTTGCACTTGCCGTTACAAGCGGGGTAGAAGGCTCCATCGTGACGCACCTCGCCTCGTGGTGATGCTCCCGCCCAGAACTCCGCCATTGCTATGGGTTCCAGATGGTTGAGATAGGCATATTGCAGTAGTTTTGGTGCGGCACACTCGCCAGCTCCAGCAGGGGGAACTCCCTGCGCAGTAGGGGCAAATAACTCACATAAGTCCTTCACCTCGCCACGTGCATTGAGGATGCGGAACTCGGCGAAGAGCTGCATCTGCAACGCTGCGGACTTCTGTTGGCGGAGGCTCTTTAGCTCCTCGATATCGTGGTTTAGTGTATCGAAGTGGGCTTGTAGCTCGGCGATATGGTGCTTATGGTGGCGCTTTAGACGTTGCATATCAGCATTATCGCGCTGGCTCTCAAGCGTCAGCACTTCGCTACTCTCACCCTCCGCGCGTCGCCTATCACGCTCCTGCTTTCTGTGTTGCAGCGTCGCCTTGAGTGCGGATAACTCCCTCGCAGATAGCTCCTTTGCCTCTGCCAGAGCCTCACGTGAGACACGATACTCCTCGCCCTCGCACATCTCCGAGATACGGCGGTTGATGGCCGATATCTCCGCCTCACCCACGCGGAAGAACTCCCCAGGGCGTAGCATATTGTAGATTGGAGGTACGAAGTATTCGTGGTAGTTAGAGCCACAGAGGTTGCCAGAGAAGGCGGCAAGGAAACCTATGCCACCCTCTCGGTCTTTCGCCACAAGAACTCCGAACATCTTACCGCCCTGAATCTCCTCACGCCACTCCGACTTCGATGCGATGTAGCGCTGTACCTCCGCGGCCGCAAGGCGCGAGAGAGGGTGCGGCTCATAGTGAAATGGCCAGGTGAAGAGCGCCGGAAGCTCTATGTGGGATATATCCTCTGTAAACTTATGCAAAATGCAAATTATTAGCGAGTTACTAATAGAGAGTTACTGTGCCACCTGCAGCGTAGTAGCTGTAGATATTAAACTTGCCATCGGTGTCGAGGACTACTGCCACAAGAATGTCGCCACCCCAAGTTGAGCTATACTCCTGCAATGCCTCATACTTAGGATCCCACGAGCTACCACCATCCTCATACTTGAGAGGATAGCCTACCTTCGCCTCCTTGTACGAACCGAGAACCTTGTTTCGCTCCTCATACTCCGAGAATGCATACTTCACGTTATCCTCAATTTCTGAAATCATACCGTTGA
>JADBON010000309.1:0-2033 GCA_015656305.1 Alistipes sp. | reverse complement strand
CTCTCGTCTGATAAGCCGACACGTAAGTCAGCCCGTATCGTGGGTGATGTGCTCGGTAAGTTCCACCCTCATGGTGATAGCTCGGTTTACGAGGCTATGGTTCGTATGGCTCAGGAGTGGGCTATGCGCTATCCTTTGGTTGAGGGTCAGGGTAACTTTGGTTCGATGGATGGTGATAAGGCCGCTGCGATGCGTTATACCGAGGCGCGTATGCAGAAGATTACCGACGAGGTGATGGCCGACATAGAGAAGGAGACCATCGATTGGACAACCAACTTCGATGACACTATCAAGGAGCCTACCGTATTGCCTACCCGTATTCCTCTGTTGCTGGTAAACGGTGCGAGCGGTATCGCCGTAGGTATGGCTACCAACATGGCACCCCACAACCTTAGCGAGGTGGTGGATGCCTGCTGTGCATATATCGACAATCAGGAGTGTGAGTGCGAGGAGTTGCTCTCATACGTTAAGGGTCCCGACTTCCCCACAGGCGCATTGATTTATGGCTATGAGGGTGTCAAGGAGGCTCTGCTTACGGGTCGCGGCCGTGTTGTTATGCGTGCCCGCACCGAGATTGAGACCACAGAGTCGGGTCGTGAGTGTATCGTCATTACCGAGATTCCCTACATGGTCAATAAGGCCGAGATGATTAAGAAGATCGGCGCAATGGTCAATGAGAAGAAGTTGGAGGGTATCTCATACATCAACGACGAGAGTGACCGCAAGGGTCTGCGTATCGTAATCTTCGTCAAGAAGGATGCTTCGGCTAACGTGGTGCTCAATACACTCTATAAGAATACCGAGTTGCAGACATCGTTTGCGGTGAACAATATCGCTTTGGTTAATGGACGTCCTATGCTCTTGAATCTGCGCGATATGATTAAGCACTTCGTTGAGCATCGCCACGATGTTGTTGTGCGTCGCACTCGTTTCGACTTGAAGAAGGCGCAGGAGCGTATGCACATCGTGCAGGGCTTGCTCATTGCACAGCAGAATATCGACGAGATTGTGCATATCATCCGCTCGTCACGCAATACAGCCCTTGCTAAGCAGGCATTGCAGGATCGTTTCTCGCTGAGCGAGATTCAGGCTACGGCTATTGTCGAGATGCGTCTACGTCAATTGACAGGCTTGGAGCGTGAGAAGTTGGAGAACGAGCACGCCGAGTTGGAGCGTCAGATTGCATATCTTAACGATGTCCTTGCAAGCGTCGATATGCAGATGCAGATTATCAAGGATGAGTTGCAGGAGATTAAGGCTAAGTATGGCGACAAGCGTCGTACCGAGATTGTTTACTCATCGGAGGAGTTTAATCCCGAGGACTTCTATGCTGACGAGGATATGGTTATCACCATCTCTCACATGGGTTACATCAAGCGTACACCGCTTGCCGAGTACCGCATACAGAATCGTGGAGGCGTAGGTATGAAGGGTAGTGCAACACGCGACGAGGACTTCATCGAGCATATCTATGTGGCTTCGATGCACAATACAATGCTCTTCTTTACGGAGAAGGGTCGTTGCTATTGGCTTAAAGTATATGAGATTCCCGAGGGCACACGCTCTTCAAAGGGTCGCGCTATTCAGAATATCATCCAGATTGAGCCCGACGATAAGGTTCGCGCATACATCAACACCAAGAGCCTTAATGACGAGGAGTATATCAACTCAAACTACATCGTAATGTGTACACGCGAGGGTGTAGTGAAGAAGACTAAGTTGGAGGCATACTCGCGTCCTCGTCAGAATGGTGTCAATGCAATCGTTATCCGCGAGGGTGACCAGCTTATCGAGGCTAAGATTACCAGCGGTGAGGCTGAGATTATGATTGCTGCACGTGGCGGTAAGGCTATCCGCTTTAATGAGAGCACGGTTCGTCCTATCGGTCGTGTAGGTGCTGGTGTACGCGGTATTGCACTCGACGAGGGTGACGAGGTGGTAGGTATGATATGCATCGAGCCCGACTCAAAGCAGGATGTGCTGGTTCTCTCGGAGAATGGTTACGGTAAGCGTACCGACTTGGATGAGTATCG
>JADBON010000092.1:0-5451 GCA_015656305.1 Alistipes sp. | reverse complement strand
CGCCTATCCCGCCTATGGCTGGGGTGTTAAGTTCCGCGATAAGCAGTTCGTGGCGCTTGTGAGTGACGAGAATAGCGAGGATGTGGGCGAGGGTGAGACGCTGCGTAAGGAGCGTGCTTCGGCCGAGGAGGTGCTTCAGGTTAAGGCTCTTGTCGAGAAGACCTTTGGCGCACCATACCAATCTAATATTTTGTATCACCTTGATATTGATGAACTTAATAACTATACCGACGATGAGATTTTTGAGATGTTTGCTCATAATGAGCATAGCAATGCTGCAACCCGCAATTAGCCGAGCTTGCTACTACGATCCGTGGCATCACTTCACAGGTACGTCGATGTATCGCCTTGTGGAGCAGTCCGAGAGCGAGAATACTATGTCGATGGATAACTGCCTCTATTGGCAGCAGCAGACCTCCAAGAGTATCCCCACGAAGGATATTACCGAGGTGGTCTACGAATGGAGTATGGAGGAGTATCAGGCCTTCGCCGAGAGGCCCGTTTATGCTGGCGATAACCTCTTTGCACGATACATTAAGCGTAATGCCTCGGATATTGTCGACTTTCTGCTCCTTGCCAAGCGCAACGAGGAGGTGCGCTTCCACATCCACTCACGTTGGTACTACCCCTCGATGCCTACGCCGGGCGATATGAGCCTCGAGCAGATTGTCGAGGTGGCACTATCACGTAGCGAGGGACGACTTGGGGAGCGTTACTTGCTGCAAGCCGTACGTGCGCTCTTTACGTTGGGCCGCTACGAAGAGGTTATCGCGCTGTGGGATAGGGTAGAGTCGCTGCCTGCCGATAATATTATGCGTCAGTATATTGCAAGTTATGTTGCGGGTGCGTTGTACCGCACCTCACGCTCTATGGAGGCTTTGGACTACTACGCCAAGGCGGTGGATATCGGCTCGTTGAAGTATATCGCCAAGCGTGAGAATATACGTATGGGTGCTGCGGAGATTATCTCGATTGTCTATCGCAACTACTCCTCTACGACCTATATCCGCAATGCCCTCGAGCGCACGATATGCTATACGGAGGAGGATTTGAATAGGTTTGGCGAATACTCGGCCTATATCGGGGATGATGAGCTACGCAGGGTGTGTGTGGTTGCGACGGAGTTTGCCCGCGAGGCAGATATTAAGGATAGGGCGATGTGGTACTACACTGCGGCCTATCTCCACGCTATGGAGCAAAACTTCGGTGAGGCGCAGCGACTACTCCGTCTTGCAAAGCAATATCCTACAACCAAGACCATCACTAACTCCATCCGCCTCTTGGATTTGGCGCTCTTTGCACGTACTGCGAAGTTAGACTCGGCCTTCGAGCGTCATCTTGTCGAGGAGCTGAAGTGGCTCGATAGGATGTGTGCGGCGTATGAGAGTACGTCGGATGAGTTCTGGGAGAGGGCGCACAACCGCCTATTCTTTGAGATTCTCGTGCCACGATTCCATAGCGAGGGTAAGCATCTTCGTGCGTTGCAGCTCGCTAACTATGGCTACTACCGCTTTATGCCCGAGGATAAAGATATATGGTATGGCTCTTATAAGAGTGCAGATATGTGTGGGTATGGTAGCAGCTCGACATATACGGTGAAGGATATGCGCGAGAGTAGCTATCTCTTCAACGAGGTGGACTACAAAAATCAGTTCTTTGTGCTTATAAATAAGTCTACGCCCGAGCAGACTCGAGCCTTTGTGGAGCGTGTCGAGAGGCCACAGGATGCCCTCGATAGGTTTGTCTGCGAGAAGGGTTATGTCAACTTGAGCTACCTCTACGATATCCTCGGTACGCAGCTGCTGCGCCAGATGCGTTATGCCGAGGCGCGAGATGCCTTTGCCAAGGTAGGCTATGGCTATAAACTCAACGTGGTACTTAACTATGACCCATTTAGTGTAAAGTCAGTGTCGCTACCTAATGCTGTGAATAATAACGACTTCCGCTATCAGTTTGCCCGCGAGATGGCGGCATTGGAGCAGGATATGGAGCGTATCTCGGACCCTAACCGCCGCGCACCTATTGCTATGCGCTATGCCATCGGTATTCTCAATTCGTTTAATAGATGTTGGGCTCTCACGCAGTATTACAGGGGTTGCTGCGGCGAGGGATTATACTACGAGGAGCAGTGGATGGATGGCGAGCAGATGCGAGAGGCGATGACACGCGCACACTCGCTAATCTCGCAGACGTTGTTCGAGGTTACGGACGATGAGCTTGCCGCAGAGCTACACTACGAGTTGGGTAACTATCGCACTATCTACGAGAGGTATTACTCAACCGAAAGAGCAGATTTTGTGTGTGGACACTGTGATGTGTTTATAGATTATAATATACATCTTCAGAGGTATTAACCCTTTGTGGAAGTGAATGTTGGTAGGGTGGAGAGGGAAATTTCTCTTTCTACCCTTTCTGCGCTTTTATATTTCACAACTTTTTGCTATCTTTGCGAGTGTGAAACCGTGAATAAAACTATAACAAAATGATTAAAAAACTAACTCTTATCTTGGCTGCCGTGGCAACACTTACTACCGCAGCTACACTTAAGGCCGAGGAGCCACTCGCGTCGCCTAACTACGAGCTTGCAGAGCGCTTCTCAACAGACAAAATGCGCCGCGTGGTGCCACAGACTTCGGTACGCCCTTCGTGGTTCGAGAAGAGCAACAAGTTCTGGTATTCGTGGCAGAGTGTCAATGACATCCACTACTACGTTGTAGACCCAGCAACGGGTAAGAAGAGCGAGATGTGGTCTATGGGCGACCTTGCCGAGAAGGTGACACTCGCAACGAACTATCCTTTCGACGCGCAGCACCTTCCTATCGACAACATCCAGCTTAAGGAGGATAATCTCGTGTTGTTCTCTGTTGCGCCACACAAGGTTATGGTCGAGAATAACGACTACGCACCAAAGGATGAGAAGGGTAAGCCTGTGGTGTTCCACTTCCAGTGGGATATCAAGAAGCAGGAGCTAACAAAGATTGAGGAGCGTGAGTCACGCATCCCACGTTGGGCCAACGTATCGCCAGATGGTAAGATTGCTGTATATCAGAAGAACTACAACCTCTGGTATATGTCGATGGAGGATGTCGAGAAGTTGGCAAAGGATGCGAAGGATAGCACAATCGTGGAGCATCAGATTACCTTCGATGCTACGGAGCATACGGCATACCACTGGTATGAGGATAGCATCGAGCAGATTAAGGAGGATGAGCGCTATCACGTATTTTTGCAGTGGTCACCAGACTCAAAGCACTTTGCTACAGTACGTTGCAACACCGAGATGTTGAAGGATTTCTGGGTTATCAACGTGCTTAAGCCACGCCCAGAGTTGTTTACATATAAGTATCAGATGCCTGGCGAGCAGAGCCCAGAGTTCAACCTTGAGTTGTTCAGCGCCGAGACCTTCGAGCGCCGTGTGGTGGAGATGCCAAAGTATAAGGAGCAGATGCTCTTCATAGCACCAAAGGCACGTACAAATGCCGAGCGCTATCAGCGTCCTATGCGTGCAATTTGGATGGGTGATGACTCGAAGTTCTACGTTGTTCGTCAGAGCCGCGATATCCAGCGTGCAGACCTCTGCGTGGTAGATGTGGCTTCAGCAACGGCGAAGGACCTTATCGTCGAGGAGATGAATACCTCTATCGAGTGGCAGATGCCAACGCTCGTATCTAACGACACGGAGATTATCCAGTGGTCGGAGCGTACTGGCTGGGCGCACCTATATCGTTACGATGCGGAGGGTAACCTCCTTAACGCCATCACAAAGGGTGAGTGGCACGTGTCGAATGTCCTTGGTGCTGACGACGCGAAGCGCGTAATCTACTTCACTGCTACGGGTTACAACAAGGATGAGAATCCATACTACTTGCACCTCTTCCGTGTGAACTACGATGGCTCGGGCCTCAAGCAGCTCGATCCTATGGGCTTCAATGGCGAGTTCTCGTTGTCGGACGATAAGCGTTACTTCACAACTACCTACTCACGTGTTGACGCAGCGCCTGTTTCGGAGCTTTATACCACAGAGGGTAAGCGAGTTATGGCGTTGGAGAGCGTAGACCTTGAGCCACTCTTCGCAATGGGCTACACCTACCCAGAGCGCTTCGTTGTTAAGGCAGCCGATGGCATCACAGACCTTCACGGTGTGATGTACAAGCCTTACGATTTCGACCCTTCGAAGAAGTATCCAATTATCGAGTACGTCTACCCAGGTCCACAGACCGAGGCTGTTGAGCAGTCGTGGTATCGCCCACAGATTCGTACCGACCGTCTTGCGCAGATGGGCTTCATCGTAATCACCGTAGGTAACCGCGGTGGTCATCCTGACCGCTCGAAGTGGTATCACAACTATGGCTATGGTAACTTGCGTGACTACGGTTTGAAGGATAAGGTTGTTGCAGCGCAGCAGCTCGCAGCACGCCACAGCTTCATTGATATCTCTCGCGTAGGTATCCACGGTCACTCGGGTGGTGGTTTTATGTCTACCGCAGCGATTCTGATGTATCCTGATTTCTTCGACGTAGCGGTGTCGTGCGCAGGTAACCACGATAACAATATCTACAACCGCTGGTGGAGCGAGAAGCATCACGGTATCCGCGAGGTGGAGAAGGATGGCGAGACTATCTTTGAGTATCACATCTCGGCTAACCACGAGCTTGCATCGCGCCTCAAGGGTAACTTGTTGCTCGTACACGGCGATATTGACGAGAACGTGCATCCTGGCTGTACTCTCCGCGTTGTGGACGCCTTAATTCGCTCGAATAAGCGTTTCGATATGCTTCTCTTGCCAGGTCAGCGTCACGGCTTCGGCGATATGAACGAGTACTTCTTCTGGCGTATGGCCGACTACTTCTCGGAACACCTCTTGGGTGAGCGTGAGAGAACAACAGATATCCCACAGCTTAACAACGATTTGTAGTCGTAGGAACGATAGTGAGTAGGGCTGCCATCCTTTGCGGGGTGGCAGCTCTCTTTTTATCTCATTTCTTGACCACACATTTTATCGTTCGCAAAATTTTTATTATCTTTGCCACGATATATACATATCGTCACGAAGCGAGAAAATAGTAACAAAAATAGATATACAATGGCAGTAGAACTTAAAGATTTGACCAAGAGCGACGAGAACTACTCACAGTGGTACAACGACTTGGTTATTAAGGCGGGCCTCGCGGAGAACTCTGCGGTTCGCGGATGTATGGTTATCAAGCCTTATGGCTACGCTATCTGGGAGAAGATGCGCGACGTATTGGATAGAATGTTCAAGGAGACAGGCCACGAGAATGCCTACTTCCCACTCTTTATCCCAAAGTCGTTCTTCTCGCGTGAGGCAAGCCACGTTGAGGGCTTCGCAAAGGAGTGTGCCGTAGTTACACACTACCGTCTTAAGAACGATGAGGAGGGTAAGGGTATCGTTGTGGACCCTGCAGCACGCCTCGAGGAGGAGCTTATCGT
>JADBON010000130.1:0-4548 GCA_015656305.1 Alistipes sp. | reverse complement strand
AAGGTTCTCTCTAACATCCCTAAGGAGGAGTTCCCAGCACAGACTCTTGCTATCGAGCTTTACCTCGAGGCTGGTGTTCGTGGTTGCGAGATCGGTTACATCCTTGCTGACCGTGACCCTGTAACTCGCGAGAACCGTTTTGGTGGTCTTGACCTCCTTCGTCTCTGCATCGCTCGTCGTTCATACACTAACAACCATATGGACGTTATCGCAGCTGCTTTGAAGAACGTATACGACCGTCGTCACGAGATCACACGCGGTGTGAAGATCGTATGGGAGACTGAGTTGATGCGTCACTTTACTGTTAAGCTCGAGCGCTTGTAATTTGATGAGATAAGGCAGACATCTACTGCCGCTAACAAAAATTGCCGTCAATGGGACGTACGCCAAGTACTACCCATCGACGGCATTTTTGTTGAGCATTGTATCTGCAGCCTTCTATCATCAAATTTTACACGATAAGCCTCATTCTGCGAAACATCTCACGGCTTCTATCATCAAATTATTAGAGTGAGGTGGCGCGTTATAAATACAACCATAAATAATATATGCTCGGTAGGGGAGGTCTCCGAGCATATTCTTTATAAACAATCTCATACCTATATAAAAAATACGTCTGCCCCGAAGAGCAGACGTACTCTATTTAAAGTTCGCAGGGATTACTTTGTAACGCTCTCCAAGCGCTTCATCATCACGAACATAAACAATGCTGAAAGCAAGCAGAGAACGATAAATACGCCCCATACTGACCACAATGGAAGACCTGCCCAGAGGAAACCACCTACGGCAACCAACATATTACCGATAGCAGTTGCAACGAACCAACCACCCATCATCAAACCCTTGAGCTTTGGAGGTGCTACCTTCGATACGAATGAGATACCCATAGGTGAGAGCAACAACTCGGCAAATGTAAGGATAAGGTATGTGAGAATCAACCAGTATGCTGAAGTACGTGTAGATGGCTTTGTGTCTGCCTTGATAGCAGCAAGAGTAGCCTCTGCCTCAGCAACTACAGAATCCTCGGTAGTCTCCTCAGCAACAACCTCCTCGTCCTCAACAGGAGCCTCGGCCTCTGTGTTTGCAGCAGCAAGGATTGTAGACTGTGCAGCAAATACCTGCTCGAATACCTCCTTAGTCTCTGCTGTGAGCTTACCCTCGAAGTCGCTCTTAGCCTTCTCTGCAACCTTCATAGCCTCCTCGTTGCCCTGTGCAGCGTAGATATCCTGTGCCAAAACCTCTGCCTTCTCAACAGCGATAGCGCGAGCCTGGTCGTTAGGAGTGTTCAAGCCACGTGAGCCGATAGCCATAATCGCGAAACCACAAGCCGCAACCATCATACCGTAAGCAATCTTACGTGGTGCTGATGGCTCCTTGCCCTTGCGTGCCAAAGCACCGAAGATAGCCATAGATACTGGAGTCAACGCAACAACGTAGAATGGGTTGAACTGCTGGAAGATAGGAGCTGCAACAGCTACTGAAGTCTCTGGAGAGATACCAAATGCGCGGTATACAAGGAATGCCAATACTGCTGAAGCGAGAACGCCAGAGAGGAGCTTACCCTTAGCAGTAGTGCTCTGGAAGATAGAGAATGATGCGTAAACAGCAACGATAATCAAAGCGAGGTTCCATACGTTGAATACCATAGTCTCGATGCCGAATGCAGTAGTAGTTGTGAACTCGTCAGCGAAGTATGTCAATGTCAAACCGTTCTGGTGGAATGCCATCCAGAAGAAGATTACAACGGCAAATACGAGGCACAATGCTACGATACGCTGCTTTGTCTGCTCTGGAGTGAGGTTGTCAACAACAACTGCTGCCTCGCCCTTCTTCTTACCACCCTCAACGTGGCGGAATGTAGCACGGAAAGCGTAGTAGATAACGATTGAGAGAACCAATGCAACGCAAGCTACGGCAAATGCAAAGTGGTAAGCATCGTTAGACGAGAAGCCCCACTCGGTCATAGCGTAGTTCTTGATACCTACGGCTGTTGTAGGTGCGAACAACGAACCTACGTTGATAGCCATATAGAACAACGAGAAACCAGAGTCGCGCTTATCAGCATACTGTGGGTCGTCGTAGAGGTTACCAACCATAACCTGGAGGTTACCCTTGAACAAACCTGTACCAAGGCTGATGAGCAACAACGCTGCCATCATAGCAATCATAGCGATAGTGTCGCCACCCAATGGGAATGAGAGCAACATATAACCGGCAAACATTACTGAAATACCGATTGTTACCATACGGCCGAAACCAAACTTATCGGCCAACATACCACCTACGAGTGGCATAAAGTACACAAGGCCGAGGAATGTAGAGTAGATAGCACCTGCGGTACCAGCCTCCAAACCGAAGTTCTCGCGGAGGAACAACGCAAATACGGCCAACATTGTGTAGTAACCAAAGCGCTCACCAGTGTTAGCAAGGGCCAAGGCGTAAAGACCTTTAGGATGTCCTTTGAACATAGATAAAAGTTTTTAGTTAATATAATATAATTTGTTAATTGTTACAAAAATAACACAAATCGGTGGCGAAGATACGAACAAAAATAGAAATAACAAAACTTCGTTGTCATATATCTCCGAAAAGTTGGTCAAAAAGGAGTATAGTTATAGGCTTATAGTGGCGATATAGTCAAAAAAAATGCCTCAAATGGGAGATACAAGAGTACTCCTCATTTGAGGCAAAGATTTGGGGAACGTGGATACGTCCCTATGTCGCTGATTAAGCGTTAGTCACGCGCTCAAGCCACTTAACCATTCCAAGCATAATACCCATAGAGATGAGGCATACTGCGAGGAATACTGTCCAGCAAATCCAGATTGGTGCTGCGTTGTAGATAAGTGGACCAATCCACAAAAGAAGGTTACCTACGGCTGTAGCACCCAACCACAAGCCCTGGCACAAACCAAGCATATGCTTTGGCGCAACCTTCGATACGAACGAAAGACCAAGTGGAGAGATGAACAACTCGGCAACTGTCAAGAAGAAGTAGAGTACCAACAATACCCAAGGACCTGACAATACAACACCCTCGGCACGAGCCTCGGTTGCTGATGGGTAGCCCATAAAGTAAGAGTATGCTGCGAGGAATACGTATGCAGTACCTGCAATAGCCATACCGATAGCAATCTTACGTGGTGTAGAGATATACTTACCACGACGGCCCAACGCACCAAATACCCACATAATAACTGGGGTAAGAACGATAACGTAGAATGGGTTGAGAGCCTGCCATACCTCTGGAGCCACGCTGTCAGACTTCACGAAGTCGCGAGCAAACATCGAGAGTGAAGTACCATTCTGGTGGAATGCAAACCAGAAGAAGATTGCGATAGCCAACACTGCGAACAACGCATACATACGCTGCTTAATCTCTGTTGCAGCAGCCTTACGCTCCTCTGGAGTGTAGTCTACGTTTGTGGCAGCAACCTTCTTCGCAGGAGTTGGGAAACGCTTGCGTGTAGAGATGAAGATTGTCAACGAGATAAGCATAGCAGCCACAGATGCGATGAACGAGTAGTGGATACCCTCGTTGAAAATCTGAAGATAGTCACCGCAGAATGTAGCCATATCGCTGATAGGCTGTAGGCTTGACTCCGCAGCGAGCTTTGTGAGGTTCTCCGAAGCTACGCCTGTCTCCTGATACTGGTGGCAGAGTGCTGGAAGCTGTGCGTTGTAGAGCATATCGTGAGCCTTCAACCACCACTCGCGGAGCAATGGAGCTACGAATGGAGCGATAACACCACCAACGTTGATAAATACGTAGAAAATCTGGAAACCAGAGTCACGCTTATCCTTAGCAGCCTTCAAAGCCTCCTCACCCTGCTTGGCAGCCTCAGCCTCGAGGTTGTCGTACATCTGACCTACGATAGCCTGAAGGTTACCCTTAAACAAACCGTTACCAAATGCGATGATAAAGAGTGCAAGACAGGTTAGTGGAAGCAACCAGCTGATGTTGGTTGATGTAGCAAGGATAGGAATAGAGAGCAACACATAACCTGTTGCCATCACCATCAAACCTGCCATAATGGTACCCTTGTAGTTCTGTGTCTTGTCGGCGATGTAACCACCCACCAATGCCAAGATGTAGATACCAGCGTAGAAGCAAGAGTAGATAATAGAGCTTGTCTCCTCGCCCAAACCAAACTTCGAGCAGAGGAACAATACGAGAACGGCGTTCATAATGTAGTAACCGAAACGCTCGCCCATATTGCTAAGAGCCGCTGCTAAAAGACCTTTAGGATGTCCTTTGAACATAGTAAATAAGTTTTAGTTAATATAATGATTAGTAATTGTTACAAGTTATGGGTTAAATATTACCTCATATTGGACAAAGATACGAAAAAACTTTGTATCTTTGCTAAAAATAAACCAAAAATTCTATGAAAGAGCAAAATCCTAAACTCCCAATAGTTGCGGCAGATGAGTGGCTTCTCCCTGTGGAAGATGAGATTAATCGCCGTTATGCGATGTATACCAGTCGTGTAGAGGATATCGAGAAGAGCGCTGGAACAATCGTAGATTATGCTAATTGACATCGTT